>CAZMPL010000264.1:0-5373 GCA_964567805.1 uncultured Pirellulales bacterium
TACCTTCTTTATCTATTGAACCAATATCAACTGTCGCGTTTTCAACAAGAGTTCTATATTTAAGTTCACTTTCAATCAGAGCATTCCGCGTTTTTTTCAGTTCAGTAATGTCTCGAGATACACTAATAAAACCAACAGTTTCAAGAGCTTCGTTTCTGAGTGTACTTACAGACATTTGTATTGGAAAAATTGTTTCATCTTTTCTTTTATGGGAAGTCTCTCCAGTCCATTTGTCACTGGATTTCATTGCCTTTACAGCGTTAGCAAATATCCCTCGGTGTTCATCAGTTTGTAAATCTTCAATTTTTATTCCGACTGTTTCTTCGAGTGTTAAACCATGCATATCCGCCCATGCTTTGTTTGCATATTGCACTCTTGGTTCAAGGTCTGTAACGATAATACCTTCTGAAGATTGTTCTACCGCCTTGTTTAGCGTTAATAATTTCTCCTCAGTCTGCTTACGTTCTGTAATATCAATATTCGCCCCAATCAATCGCAAAGGGTTCCCTTTTTCATCATATTTTACAATTCTCCCTCGTCCTAAAACCCATATATAATCACCTGTTTTTTTTCTCAGCCGATATTCGACTTTAAATGAATTATTCTTCTTTTTAATATGCTCTTCGATAGCTTTTTGCACTCTTGGTTTATCATCAGGATGAACTCGCATTTCCCATTCACTTTGAGAATCGGAAAGTTCCTGCGGCTCATAACCAAGCATTGTTGCGTGACGCGGATTGCGATATACTTTATTTGTTATCATATTCCAATCCCATATAGCGTCATTTGTGGCTTCGGTAACAAGACGAAAAGTTTCTTCGTTTTTCCTCAGAGTCTGTTCTGCTTTTTTATAATCTGTTATATCTCTGAAATACCAAATCCTGCCAAGATAATGTCCGTTTGGGCTAATTAAAGGTGAAGAATACCTGTCAAATATTCTTCCATCTTTGAATTCTATTTCATCTCTGGTTTTTTGATCTTTATGGGAATACAGTTCTATTACTAACTTCTTAAATCCTTCCGGATCCTTCATTTGACTAGTGGCGCAATTCAGTACTTCATTATCATTTTTCGCGGACATCAAAGATTGTGGTATATGCCACATTTCAGCAAAACGCTGATTGAACAGAACTATATTTGACTTATCATCAACTACCAGAATACCATCTATCGTTGTTTCCAACTGTGTTTCAAGAAGAGTTGTTTTAAAAGATAGTTCATCTAAAATTTGTCTTCTATATGTTACATCCCTGACGATCGCAATTAAGTGTTTTTTATTATTAAAAAAAGTCTCAACGGTATTGATATCAGCATAAAAAATACTATTATCCTTTCTCTGGAAAGGTAATTCTCTGGTAATAGGAATTTTCCCCTCTGCCTGTGCGTTAAACTGAGAAACTGAGTATAATAAATCTTCTTCACGGTGCAAGTTCTGAAAGGATAGCTTTTTTGCTTCTTCCTCACTATAACCTGTCATTTCACAAAAAACTTTATTAGCCAATACAATACTTTTTTGTTCTACATCAACAACAAGTATCCCATCAACCGCATTATTAAAAATTGATTTAAATGTTTTCTCTGTTAACATATTTTTTGTAAAAAAAATCAACACGCTCAATTAGACATAAAAAATCTAAAATAACAGATAAAAACAGCTTAGTCAAGCTTGTTATCCATTTAAATATTAACTTGAAATTAAATCGAGAAAATAACCTATAGAAAGCAGGAAATCTATCCCTAAAATCATTAATACGTTATATTTCAAAGCAGGTATCATTTTCACGATTTTATTATCATAATTTCTATATATACAGATTATCGCTTTTAGTCCGAATATTATTGTAATTAACGCCAACAAAGCCTGATATGGCATAATCCCTGAAATAACAGCCCCAATAATCATAAAATAAACAAGAGAAATGATTAAAATATACAAAATCGAAGCTTTTTTCTTACCGAGAGCAATAACAAGGTTATAGCGATTTACCATTTTATCCGCTTCATAATCAGGGAATTCGTTAAGAAAAAGCAGGTTTGCAGTTAAAAGACCTGGGATAAGTGATACTACAAATATTTCATGGTTAAAATAACCTGTTTGTATAAAATACGTTCCAATAATAGGTAATGTCCCGAGACCAAGACCCGCTACGAGTTCTCCGACTAACTTTTTAGTCAGAAATGTTGTATAAAAATATATAAACAGACCGCCGATAAAAACTAATATGATGAGCTGCCATCCAGAAACAAGAGCTAAATAGATTCCAATACAAAATGACAGAAATAGTAAAACAAGACCGAATCTATATACACTTTCAGGCTTGAGAAGGCCCTGAATCAGAATGCCGCTCCCTCCCGAAAACGGAGTCTGGGTTGTGTGAGAATCCAGGCCGCTTTTATAATCATAATAGTCGTTTAGAACATTAACACTGGCATGAGCCAAAAGCAGTCCCAATGCAGTAAGAACGAATTTAAAGACATCAAAACAGCCGTCCTTACATGCAATAGAAGTTCCTAAAAGAACCAAAGCAAATGAGAGAACCAAAAACTGAGGCCTTGTTTCTTTAAACCATATTTTTAAACTCATAACAAAGATTTTCCAAACAGTCTATCTTTAGATTCTAATTTCCTCCCAGCAATCCTCCAAGCCCCTTTAATGTATCCTTGATTTTATCTGTTGTACCTTCTGGAACCTTGTCACCAATCGCTTCGTCAATCTTTGTCCCGACTTTTTTATCAAACTCTTCAAGAGCTTTGTTCTTGCCTGCTTTGACAAGAGCCTGCTTAAATTCATCTGTAAGACCTTTTACATCGAAAACAATCTGCGGATTAGATGGTGAACCTACGATTCGTATTGTAGTACTGAGATTATTCAAAACAGAAAGTGATTCATTCGTGACATCTCGTCCCAATCCAAGTACGCCATTGCCCTGCCCTTCGGCACTGAGGTCCTTGATATTAAGGTTCATTGTCAAATCCAAAGCCTGTTTCGTAGCCGTTCCTGAGAATTTCCCGGAAGCAGTACCTCCCTTAAACACAAGGCCTGCACTGTCACTCAGCATTGACTGTATCCTGGTCATATCGAAAGCATCGAATGTACCTGAAAGCTCCGGTGTTTCTTTACTGTAATCGATTTTCATATTTACCTTAGAGTTGGTCTCAAGCGAATTCATATCCAGTACAATCGGCAAACCTGCCGCTTCCGGCGCATCACTGAGATTGGATAACTGAATTTTGCTGTTACCAAACAATTCTGATGGTATTTGCACTTTATCAAGTACAGCTAATTTCGCCATAAAGCGAGGAGTTAATGATGTTTTGGCCTGCGCTACAAGGTAATCAAGATATTTCTGAGGTTTTTGCTCTTCTGTGGATTTTTCATCTTTTCCGCTTGGTAAATATTTACGGATTTTTTGAATTTTTTCTTTATAAGCTTTTATATCTTTGAAATATTTTTCAAGCTTGGCAAAGTCACCCATTCCGACCTTATATTCATTCGGATCGAATTCCTTGGTTTCTTCTTCGACCTTTTTCTCAACTATTTTTCCCGGACTTGAGCGTTTCTGACCGAATTGAATATCAGATAGCTCAAGTTTTTCCATATAAACTTTTCCTAAGAATAAATCATAGACACTTGCGTCCGCGGCAATCTTACCAACTGCGAGCTGATTATTAGATGGATTTTGAGGGTCAGTGACTTGTATTCCCCCTGCTGATAATGAGCCATTGAGCAGAGACAAACCGATTTGGTCAATGTTCACTTCCGCTCCATTGATATTAGTCATTTTCTCTGATGCAAAATCTTTTACTTTAGTATCTTTGAGGAAATGAGCGGCAACTAAAGTACCCCCTATAACCAGAACAGCTAAAACTACACCTGCCTTGCGAATCAATTTTGTTTTTACAAACATCGATTTTACATCTTTTGTTCGTTTCCCAATCAGAATCACGTCTAAAATCCGTACCCATGTTTTAGAATACCATTTTCTGAATGCATCTGATTTCTCATCCAGTTTGAGCATCATACTTCGGAAACTTATAACAGAACGAGCCAGAAGCAAGCCAGCTGCAAGGCCGACAATCGGTCCAACGATGAATGCGCCCGCTACGGAATAAGTATTAAAATCAGTTAGCCCGATTATTGGCAGTGACCCAAGGAAATTATAAATACCGGCGAGACTTCCATGTGCCCATACACCGACATGATATAAAAGTGGCGCTGCGACGTAACAGAGTCCCCTTCCTATAAACGCCGACAATATAAACAACCCGATATGAACATTCAGTATCAGGACAACAATTATGAGCATAATATGGAAACCGGTAAAGTGCGGCATCATTCCAAACCAGAATCCAAGCAATGTCGAAATCAAAATAAATAACGGCGAAACATTACCTCTGAAAATTGCTACAAGTTTTTTTATTGGCCCAGGAAGTAACATAAATAACTCCTTTCTATTATTATTTAATTATCCTATACATAAGTTTATATTTAACAACGAATTACCTCAATACTTCTGTGTAACAATGTTACACATCTTAGTAAAGTATTATATCATTGTGTAAATACAAGCAAAACAAAAAAGAATTTATTATGCCATTTTCCAATTATCGTTTTTTTCGTATTTCGATTAGCTCTGACAAGTTTATTTTGCCCAGGCATCTCCTTCCGGCGTTCTGCGCCATGCAAAATATTTATCAAGAACCTTAAGTGCATCGGTACTTGGAACCGGTCCGATATGAGGCGTCTGAGCAAAATACATTACCTCTGGATTTTTGTCGCTGAAAGCCGGCCATTCGGGGACACCTTCGCCGTTAGGATTGCCGTGCTTTGCAAAGTTTGTCCAATACGTTGCCATTGCATCTGAAATTTCCTGATCCGATTTCGATACAGTCTGACCGCGAGAATTATTAAGATGCTGGAAAACAAATGTTACATCCTGACCATGCGGCGAGCCGCGATCTGCCTGTGGCGAGTCAGATGGATATTCCGGATGCTGGTCAAAATAATAATAGTACGCTTTGCCTTTACCCATTTTTGACTGGAGTCTTGCCCAAATCCATGTTTGCCAGCCAAACGCAGAATCGCGAGCTAAATCACGAGCAGTCTTGGGAGGAGTACCACCGCCCGCTTCTATTGTTGCAATATCAGTTAATGGAACTCTTGGACCGTTTGGAGTATTCACTGTCAATTGTCTTAAATTTATTTGGCCTGAATTTTGTATATTGATCTTTGTATTACTCTCATCGATTGAGATTGGACCTAAAGTTTCATTAGAAATTTCAGATATCTTCAAAATATCGGAAAACGTTAAACCAAAGGCCTTCATTCTATCAGGATCGACTTGAATCTGGAGACCTGAACCGGCAGGATAG
>CAZMPL010000265.1:0-5349 GCA_964567805.1 uncultured Pirellulales bacterium
GGAATTTCTTCGCCGATGATTGTTCACTGGCCGAAAGGACTTACAGTTGAGAAAGGTTCTTACTGCTCTACTCTCGGTCATATGATAGATATTATGCCGACATGTCTTGAACTGGCTGGTGCGGAATATCCTGAAAGATTTAACAGAAATATACTCAATCCGTTACCGGGTAAAAGTCTTGTTCCAACATTTACAGGCAAAGATGTTGAAAGAGAAGCTCTATATTTCGAACATGAAGTCAACCGCGCAATCAGAAAAGAAAACTGGAAACTTGTATCGAGAGCAACACTCCGTGACCCATACACGGGACCATGGGAACTTTATGACCTCGAAAAGGACAGAACCGAAACCAAAAATCTCGCGGAACAATATCCTGAGATAGTCAACGAGTTAGCGGCAATGTGGGACAAATGGGCACAGGAAAATGATGTCTATCCACTCGACGGGCGAGGATGGAATCAAAAAATCAGAGCCAGTATAAGATAATTTATGATTATTATTTTCATAATCTGAATATTTTACTAAATTTTAGTTATTAAAAAAAATGACCTGGTTATACCTAATGTGTAACCAAGCCATTTTATATTTCGAATACTAAGCTGGAATTTACTGCTCCCTCAGAAATCATAATCAAATTTACTAAAGCTGCGACTCGTAATAATGCTTAACATCGAATAATCAGAAAATATTTATATCATCCTACGAATACATCCATGTTTCCAGAATTCATAAAATTGTGAAGTTCTGAAGTAAGTTTCATCCTTTCAGATGCTGAAGCTTTTTGAAATTGATAGTGCATTGAAACCCTGCTGTCCAAACTCGATACAGTTTTCAATGTAAGGTTTTTCAGACGGCTACGAAGAAAATCAGTGAGTTTCAATTCTATTTCATCAAACATATTTTTTTCAACAGAAATAATAAGATTTGTCCGATCTGGAAATGTAATTCTACTTCGTATCAGCCATTGGATGCTAAATACAATGAAGACACAAACAAATACGATTACAGTAATAAGAAATGTTTCTGTTGCAGCACCAATAGACGTTGCGATGAGAAGCAGAAGATAACCGATTTCCGCTGGATCTTTTACAGGTGTTCTGAATCGAACAAAAGACAAGGCACCGAGCAATCCTAATGAAAGAGGAATGGAACTTTGTATCCCTAAAAACAGAGCGGTAATAGCCGGTCCGATTATTAGAAAACACCTATCTACTCCGGCACCGATATTGCGTGATTTATAAAAAATCTGGTACATAATGTAAACCGCGATAGACGCGATTAGTGAAAGCCCGATTTTAACCATTATTGCAAGGAGTGACAAGCGTTCAGGCATTAATGATTGAATAATTGTTTCTTTAATTGAATTCATAACTAATTTTCTCCATCTTTTTCTAACATGATTCTATTCGACCGGAAGGCCATGTGAGTCCTACCGATCCTGGTGTTTCTGTTTGCGATTCAATACATGAAGCGTATTTTGAAAATCTTGTCCAGTCGATATCTGTAAAACCAAGCGGCTGAACCGTCAGCGGTATATCCATAGAAGGCCCTTTAATTTCTATAATTGAGCCATCAAGAACTAATCCTGGCTGGCCAATACCAAGATTACGATTCATCAGAGTAGAATTTATATTCCAATCTAAAGACATTCTTGTGCCCGTCATGAGCTCGACATAACGAAATCTATCATAAGTTATCAAGATAACAGGCTGTATGGAATCATCGGAATAATAACCAAATTCCGCTAAGGTTCTAAACATTATATTTCTATCAATAATAGTATTGTTCTCGTTAAGATGTCTTAAACGCTCCGAGGGAACGAAAAATTTTCTTCGATTTTTTTTGCTCGCAAAACCTCTTTTGGCTTTCAATTCGAGGTACACAGGGACATCACCTTCCTGCTCACTTGCATTATCGTACCATCTTATTCGAATTTTAAACCTTTCATAATTACCATCATCTGATTTTCGATACATATCCAAATCATATGTATCGAAATAAAGACTATTTATTCTGCTTTTAGGATATTTGCCATCAGGCGATGAGATATGAGCCAGCATACTTCTTGTAAAAACCTCTTTTGAAGGCGAGACAAAAAACTTACGTTCAAAACGTTCCCACTTTTCATCCTGTTGAGTTGCAATATTATTTGAAGTTTTTTTTATTAAAAACCCCATCCCATACCTCCTCCCCACATATTGAACATTCCATTATTTTGAATGTTTTGTGTATTTTCATAACAGCTTGCTTTTTTTCCTTCTAACTGGTCAATAACGGACTGCCTGCGTTCTTTTATAAATGTTTTAAGAGGAGGCATATTTGTACCCATACCAAAGCCTCCCATTGCGGCTCCACCCATGTTAAAGCCACCCATCAGAGCATTATTCATTCCAAAACCACCTATATTAAATCCGCCCATACCTGCCATAGCAGTAGTATTGGTCGTTGTCGATGCACCTTCAATTCCAATTTCAAAATCATTATTCGAATAGAACTTAAGAGTATCTTTTTCTACATGCGACCTAATTAACTTAGCAAGTTCATCTATCCGCTTTTCAATAACACCTTCCGCAAATACTCCATCTAACATTTCCCTTAAATACTGATGATATTTATCGAGGTAAGGTTGGTGTGCCAATATCCTGGTAACTAACGGCCTTTCACCAAGAACTCCCGGAGGAACCGGTTCATCAATCGGGAAATCTGCAACATTTCCATTATAGCCTGTAACCAATGTCCCGAAAGCCAAATTCAAATCCCAGGGAATAACAGTAAACTTGCCATTATCTTCATATAAATAATAATTGTGTGCCACCGAGCCGTTATAATTATCAAGATGAACTATCATACTCGAAACCGCAAGGAATCTTAGAAACGAATCCACATCCAAAACTTTTTCTATCTCAGAAGGAAAAGTTTCGTCATGGCTTTTATTCAAAACTTCGAGGAAATTAAACAAACCGGCATAGTCCATAGAATTTTCATTCGTTTTAATAACCATCTGCTCTAATATTCCGCCGGTAGCACCAAAATCAAACCCCATTCCTATTGCTCCAAATCCACCCATACCAAAACCAGCGGGGAACTGTCCGGCCTGACCCGTCGCATCTGGCGCATTTGCTGTACCGGGAAATCCTCCCATGCCAAAGCCGCCCATGCCAAAACCAGCGAAGAACGGTCCGGGCTGACCCGTCATATCTGGCGCATTTGCTGTACCGGGAAATCCTCCCATACCAAAACCACCCATGCCAAAGCCGCCAAACATAGAATTGGTCTGGGATGCAGCTATATCTTCTTCAGAAACTAAATCACTTACATCGTATCCCTCCTTTTTTAAGGCTTGAAGTAAATTCCTTAAAGTTGTGCCGCCAATCTTGACATCAAGATTCTGATTTTTATTATTTTCGGCAGCTTGTATTTTAACAAGCTCATTAACAACATCTTCTTTTGTCCAATTCAGCGGCCCCGCAATCGGTTCCGGTTTATAAAGATTACCATCCGGATTTTTAAAGTTTCTTCGCAAGAAAGTTTTATCAATTTGTTCAACAATAGTATATAACCCAATATGCGTATCATTGACCCAAATATCAGCAAGAGATGCTCGCGGCGTAGGTAATCCCATCTTATCGAAAAGCTCATAACCCAAAATATCCCTTATAAAAGAAGGGTCCATAAATCCATTATTAAGATTCATTTTTTTTATGCCGCGAAAGTTTTGCTCCTTATTAAAAAAATTAAAATCAATCTTCAAAGGAAGCCTGCCGTTATTCCCTGCCGACATTAAAGAAGAAAAACCTTTTGGTCGTATTGCTACATTCTCATAATATTCTTTGTCATACCTGAAGTTTGCCCGAACATATAAGCTTTCATCTTTACTATTTACAAGTTGCTGCCAATTGCTTTCATTAATATCTATATGAATAGTCGCAACATGATCCTTAACAAATAGTTCATTTCCCGGTTTCTTTGATGAATTCACTCCATCAAAATGGTTTATTGACCAATACCCAAGCCAAACAAACATCAATACCATTATCGCTAATACTACTTTTTTCGAAATACCCGACATTTTGTATTCTTTCACATTTTATGTTTACATTTATGAAACATTAATGTTATAGACGAAAGAACTTTCCATATTATTGCATAAAAACAATATATTATTATTTTTATTTTCCTCATATTAGTACATCCTGCATATATAGACAGATTTATCATATCACTATACAGGTTGCTTTATCGACTTTAGTAACTTCAATAATATGTTATAAATACTGGATATATATAGACATAACAGCGACAACCAACACACCTTCCCTCTTAAAAAATAAATGAATACACAAACAACTTCTTTGCGTATCTATTTATCTTCATAATGTGCACTCGCAAAAGATTACATAGTATTTCTTATCCAATATTGTTACATACTCGCTTTATTTGATTGTCTGAAATAACAAGAAATTCTTTAGCTTATGAACCAAAGGTCAGTTTAATGTCGAGTGTGTCACCAAAAGGCTGGTTCTTTTGTGGTTTAGCTTTTGGTTTATCCTTTTTGAAATCCTTCTTTCCTGCCTGGTTTTTCGGCTGGGATTTTTCTTTTTTAGGTTGTTGCTGTTCCGGCTTGAGCTCCGGTTTCATGCTCAGAGAAATTCGTTTTCTGTCAATATCAACTTCCATCACGCGAACTTTTACCTGCTGGTGAACTTTAACAACTTCAGCGGGATCTTTTACATATTCTTCCGAAAGCTCGCTGATATGTACAAGACCATCCTGATGCACGCCTATGTCGACAAAAGCCCCGAACGCGGTGATATTTGTCACTATGCCTGGAAGCTCCATACCAACCTTCAAATCTTTTATTTCATTCACTCCCTCGGTGAAACTGAATGCTTCGAACTGCTTTCTCGGGTCACGACCCGGTTTGCTAAGCTCAGCTTTTATATCCATAAGAGTAGGCAAGCCAATGGTATCAGTGACATACTCATGAAGCTTTATCTGTTCACGAAGTTCTGAATTTCTGATTAAGTCCGCTACAGAGCAATTCAGGTTGTGCGCCATTTTATTTACTACATCATAACTTTCAGGGTGAACCGCGCTTGCATCGAGCGGATTTTTCGCGTTGCGTATTCTAAGAAAGCCCGCGCATTGCTCGAAAGTTTTCTCGCCGAGACCTGAAACTTTTTTCATATCATCGCGTGACTCGAACGGACCTTTTTCGTTTCGGTATTGAACGATTCTTTCGGCAAGTCTCGGACCAACACCAGAAACATAAGTAAGAAGCTGCTTACTTGCGGTATTTACTTCTACTCCAACCGCGTTTACGCAGCTTATGACAGTGTCATCGAGACT
>CAZMPL010000266.1:0-5308 GCA_964567805.1 uncultured Pirellulales bacterium
GCGCAGTGATTATGGCGGCAAATCCGTCTTATTCGGCCGAATCGGTAAAAAATCTTTTGCTTACCAATGTCGAGCAGCTCATTGCGACACCTCGTCCGAATTTAACAGGTGGAATCGCGAGTCTGAAACTGGCTCTTATGGGAGCTCCAGGCAGTGTAAGACCGGGAAAAATTCTTAATAAAAGAACCGCGAATTTGTACAACTCGATACAAAACGCAATCGATGTCGCCCAGGATGGTGACATTCTTATAGCGGAATCAGCGAAAACTTATTACGAAACAATCGATTTCAAGGGTAAAAAAATCACCCTGCGAAGCGGTGATATAACCGATGCGAACAACACTGCAACAAGTCCTGCAAATACTTATATTACAGGCGAAAAGGTAACAGGCACTTCTGTTGTTACTTTCCACAATAACGAAACTTCTGAAACAATATTAGAGGGTTTCACAATTGGCTGGGGTAACGCAACTTATGGCGGCGGTATAAGCTGTGAAAATTCTTCTCCGACTATTCTCGATTGCATTATCACCAACAATACAGCGGTTGATTACGGCGGTGGCATCGATTGCTTTTATTCTTCACCGACAATTAAAAACTGCACTATTACAAATAATACGACATCCAGCGCATATAGTATCGGTGCAGGTATCAACTGTGACCATTCATCTCCCGAAATTATCAACTGTAAAATCTCTTTGAATTTCGCGGAAAATATGGGTAGTGCAATGGCATGTTATTATTCTAACCCTAATGTTACGAACTGTTTGATTACAAACAACTCGTCAACATATCATAACGGTAATATTTACCTGGAGTTTTCTTCTCCGACAATTTCGAACTGCACTATCGTCACAGACGCATTTAACGTAGCAAAAGACGGCGGTATTCACGCTTACTTCGATTCAAAACCGGTTATAACGAACTGCATTCTATGGGAAAACGGTGACGAACTGAAGAATTGCATCGCAACCTTCTCCTGCGTACAAGACGGTGACATTGGACTCGGAAATGTTAAAGTGGATCCGATGTTCCTGGAAGGACCGCTCGGAAAATATTATCTCACACAGTTTGCGGCCGGACAATTAGTTGACAGCCCATGCGTAAACACGGGAAATCCTACTGTAAACGATTTCCTGCAGACAGGCATTTATACGACAGCCACTGACGCAATTACAGATGATGATCCTATCGATATGGGTTACCATTATCCTTCCATGCCGGCTCCGCTTGTTCATCTTACAGTAGAAGAAGTAAGATTAATTGGAGATCAGCTGGTAGTTATTACGCCTGATATAGAAGATGAGTATTCACTGGGACATATCGATCCTAATAGTGGTACATTCAGGAAACAGGCGGTTGTTGTGCTTTCAGCTTCGCCGGACCCGAACAACAAGCTTTACCAGTGGTACGGTACAGACAATGATTCGAGTAAAAGCCTGACTAATACAGTAACAATGACAGGTAACAAATACGTACAGGCCGAATTCAGGGTAATACCTCTTTACAAGCTGAAAACAGAAGTTATCGGCGGCCATGGAACTCTTGATCCTTTATACAAACGGGGTGAATATTTCCGCGAGGGAACAGTTATTACCCTTACGGCTACACCGGAAGAAAATTACATTGTAGATACGTGGACAGGAATAGATGACCCGAATTCATGGGCAAAAACAAATATTGTGACAATGAATTCTGACAAAGTAGTCACTATAATGTTCAGAAAACCGCGTACCGTTACGGTTCCAGGAGAATTCGATACTATTTCAGAAGCTATCGAATCAGTATATAAACATGGAGATAAAGTTATCGTCGGTGCCGGAACTTATGGTTCGATTAACTTCAACGGTAAAGCGGTAACTGTAACAAGTGAGCACCCGGATGATCCGACTTGTATAGCTACGACAATCATAACCGGTAACAATAGAAGCAAATGTGTCACATTTGAGGGCGGTGAAGGCAGGGATTCTGTACTTGACGGTTTCACTCTTAGAGATGGAGATGCTTATTGGGACTGGAGCAATACACCCGGAGATCAAGGAGAAGGAACTATCGGTTCAGATGCTTTTGGTGCAGGTATTACATGCTTGAATGGTGCCAGCCCGACACTGTCAAATTTGATTATCGAAGATTGCTATGCACATGGACAAGTCGGTGAACGTGGTTCAGCAAATCAGCGTGCGCACAGAGCTCCACGAGCCCATCGAATTCCTGATGCAGAAGATCAGGCCGATGATCCGGCCGAACCTGAAGCAGATCCTAACGATCCAAATGCGGTTGTTAATGGTATTGACGGTGCAAATGGTTCAGATGGTGTTGACGGACCTAATGGCGCAGATGGCGCCGACGGAGTAGATGGTTATAACGGCGGTAACGGCGGTAACGCATATGGTGCAGGAATATACTTTGATGGAAATAGTGCACCTTTACTTCTTAACATTACAATCAGAGACTGCAACGCCATAGGTGGTAACGGAGGACGCGGTCAGGACGGACAGGACGGTCAGAACGGACAAGAAGGTGGAGCAGGTCAGGGTGGTCAGCAAGGCCAAAACGGCGGCCCCGGATTAGCCGGTGCGGAAGGTGAGGATGAACCTTTAACAGGAAACGGCGGCGATGGCGGAAAAGGCGGCAACGGCGGCAACGGTGGCGACGGCGGTAACGGCGGTAACGGCGGTTACGGCGGTGCAGGCGGAAGCGCTATCGGAGGTGCTATTTATTTTGGTCCGAATTGCAGGCCAGTATTAAAATATGTAAAAGTTGATAATTGCTCGGTAGAAATGGGACTTGGTTCTCGCGGCGGTGATGCCGGCGCAGGCGGTAACGGTGGTGCAGGTGGTGCAGGCGGAGCAGGCGGTGAAGGCGGCGAAGGCGGCGAAGACGGAGAAGACGGCGATGGCGAACCAAATGAACCCGGTACACGAGGTTTAGGCGGTAACGGTGGAGACGGCGGTATCGGAGGTGACTATGGACCTAACGGCGAATATGCAATAGGGGCAGCTGTTTATTTCGGTGTAAATTGCGAAGCTGAAATGGAAAGCTGTATCTTCTTTTCAAATGAAATTCATGTCGAAGATGTAAATATATATTATGCCGGTGGCGATGGCGGCGCTGGCGGTAATGCCGGAAGATTTGTTCCGGAACAAAACGATGATGGCCAGGGTCAGGGAGAAGACGAAGACGAAGAAGAAGAAGAAGATCCGAACAACACCGCTGGTATGCCAGGAGACGGCGGCGATGGTGGTGACGGCTATCCGTACGGCAGCGGCGGTAGAGCAGGAACTGGTGGACCAGAAGTTGATGAAGATGATCCTAACTCCGTTGTTGTAGAGCCAAATGATGGTGTAGATGGAGGTTCTACAGCCCGTTCAACTATAGACTATGGAGGTTCCAATTACTACGAAGAAAATTGTATAGTTTCATTGACTAACTGCACATTTGACTCATCTGTTACAGATGGACCTTATGGCGGTGCGGAATACTATTCGGCTTATTGTTCAGTTATTGTAAAAGACTGCACGTTCTCAAGCAACGCTTCACTTTATTGCGGTGGCGCACAATCATTTGAAGCCTATGGCAATATGACAATTACGGGAACTGAATATATTAATAATTTTACAACTGATTATATCGAAGTTCATGATTACCTCAGTAATGATGTGAACAGATTGTATGAAACCGGCTATAGCGACTGCAAAGGTGCCGCTATATACTGGACATACGAATGTGATGATATTATTGATAATTGTACCTTTACAGGCCAGCTTTTAAATAACTCATTAAGCAGAGGCGGTGCAATCTTTGCAGGAGGTACATTAACAACAAGTAGTTATATTTATGAATACGATGATATTGGTAATATAATCGGTGAACAATATTATTATGGTCATCGTAATGGCGGAAGTCTGGCATTAACAAATAGTACATTTGAAGATAACTTTGCTCGACTCGGCGGTGCAATGTTCTGGTATGGCGCTGATTCTGACATGCTAATTAACAATTGTACATTTAATGAAAACACATCTCAAAATGCAGGAGCTCTTTACTGGTTCGAAGGTGCGCCTACTATTTCTAATTGTAACATAACTAATAATACGGCATACGGACCTACATACACAGAAATGGTTCCACAATTACCAGTCGACATAAACGACCCGAATACATGGTATGACGGCTTCGATCCGAATGACCCGAACACATACTATATCCCGGGAGACGCAAACTCTCTGCTCAATCCTCCGGAAATAGAGGAAGAGTTCACATCGCCAACCGGTGGCGGCGGCGGATTTATCTGCTGGTCTTCGGATGCGCTAATCGAAGATTGCATCATCACCGGAAATGAATCATACGGTTCAGGTGGTGGCGCATATTTCGGTGGTTCTCCAAATAATCCGACACTTAAAAACTGCCTTGTAGCTGAAAACAGCGCCTTAATTGACGGCGGCGGTATAGTGTCTTACTGGAATGCTGCGCCTATTATTACCAACTGCACAATCGCAAACAACGTCGCATTCGACCCGAACAGGGAAGAACGCGGTAAAGGCGGTGCTATATCATGCTCATACGAAAGTAATACAAAGGTAATTAATAGTATCCTTTGGGGAAATACCGCAAGGATAGGTTCTCAGATTTCTATCGGAAGTATATATGACCCAAGATACCTCGAGTACCCTGCCACTTTAACCGTTTCTTACTCTGATGTTCAGGGCGGTCCAGGTGCTGCTGATGTAGAACCGGGAAGAACCTTAAACTGGGGCAGCGGCAATATAAATGTTGACCCGATCTTTATCGATCCGTATGTACTGAGCCAGACAGACGCAGGCGAAAGCATAAATAGTCCTTGCGTTGACGCTGGAAGTGACATATCAGCGAACTTCGGCCTGGATATTTACAGTACCAGAACCGACGGCGGAAACGATACAGGCATAGTTGATATGGGTCATCACACCTTTAACGCGGTCAGATATCATTTGTCTGCAAGCATACCATCCGCAAATGGTACTATCTACCCAACAAACAGAATGTACATTGCCGGTCAGGTCGCTCATGTAATCGCGACTCCGGAGAATCCGAACCTGTTCGTAAGAGGCTGGTACAACAACGGCCAGTTAATTTCTACAGAGAAAGAACTGGATGTTGTAATGGATTCAGACAAGAACATTACAGTAGTTTTCGGTACCGGTGTATTAAAACAGGTAACGGGAGGAGGCAACACACTTGCACAGGCTTATTCGGAGGCAAGCAGCGGCGATACTCTTGTTGTCAATCAAGGTACATATAATGGAAATATTACCCTGAAAAAAGACAT
>CAZMPL010000267.1:0-5307 GCA_964567805.1 uncultured Pirellulales bacterium
GACCAGTACATTCTCTCGCAGACGGGATTCGATTATTCCATACTTCCGGCTACGACTTTCCCTAAAAGTCCCGGAAAGGTTATCGAATTCATAAAAACATTTCGACAGAGTTACAAAACCGTAGCTCAGGAAATTACAAAAAGCAAAAACTCAGTAGTAATCGGACTCGGTGGTTTCGCATCAGGTCCGGCTTGCCTGGCAGCTCACAGAAAAAAAGTCCCTCTCTCTCTTTTTAATGTCGATATAATCCCGGGCAAAGCGAACCAGATTATTGCACGATGGACAAGTGACATTTTCGTGCAGTTTGCGGATACATCAAAATATTTTACAAAAACCAAAGCCAAAATAAATGTTTTCGGCTGTCCCTTGCGAGAATCCTTTTTACATCCTGAACCGGCTAGCGCAATCGAAAAAATCAATCTCGACAAAAACAAAAAAATCCTTATAACCGGCGCATCAACTGGCTCACAAAGTATAAACGATGCGGTATGCCTCATTCTCGACAAACTTGACCAGTTTGCAAAAGAGTGGCAAATAGTTCACCTTTCAGGAAGAAACAATTTAGAGCAAGTCTCAAAACTATACGAAAAAGCAAAAATAAACCACAAAGTATTAGATTATTACAACCAGATGTCGGATTTATTAGCCGCAGCTGATTTAGTTGTCGGAAGAAGCGGCGCAGTAAGTGTTGCCGAATTCGCGGTCGCAGGAGTTCCGAGCATTTGCATACCCTATCCGCATCACAAGGACAGACAGCAATATCTAAATGCGGAAAAACTCGTAGAAGCCGGAGCAGCCTGCATAGTCGAAGACTTACCAGACAAAAAATCCTTCGCCGAAAACCTATGGAAAGACCTTGAAACCCTAATGAAAGACTCCGAAAAACGCAATCAAATGGCAAATTCCTGCAAAACAATAGCCAAACCAAACGCAAGCAATGAGATAGCAAAAAAACTAATTCAAATTGCTGATATTCTGTAAAACGACAAAAAGTTAGTGTACGATTCATCGCACCACTTTATATTTTTCCCAGACACAGATTCACACTGATGGACACTGATTTTTTAATAAGACGGGGGGGGGCAAAATACTTTTCATATAGCCGAAAAATGCACCGGACACTATTTTACCCCTCTAATAACCTGATACCTGAGATGTTCTCATCGGCGTCGTGTTGTCTTCACTTCCATTCAGCGTCAATCTTCAGTGTCGCGGTTACAATAGTTTTTTGAGAGTCAGCTGCTACCATATTAACGCGAATCTCATCAACCTTTGTGGGCTCGTCAAAGAAGAACCAACCATTTACGACACCGCTTCCCGAATCATACTGAGGTGACCCATGGCCCCTCATGGCAGAATTTACCTGTCCGCCAGTGTACGGGCGAGCCCAGATGCGAGCTTTGTCTGCAGACGCTATGTGATAGCGGATTTTCACGACCAACTTTTGGCCAAGAGAAAGAACTGCCGGAAGCTGAGGCACGGTTGACACGACTTCCAGAAAGTCCTGCTTCGGGCTGGGGCCGGCGGAGTCAGAAGCCGAATTCCTTTCATTCATTGAAGTCCATAGTGTTTCGGGGTCTTCAACTGATGTTGGAACACCATCCTTACCATATGCCAAACTATATACAAATACATAGTATCTTATGTTTTCATCTTTAAGAAGATATGTATATACAAATCGAAAGTTATCTCTATCAGTATAATCATTTTCGAAAGGAATCCCAAATCGTGCCCTACTATTAATATCATTTCCAGTATAGCCAAAATCTATCTCATATTCGTTATCATCAACTGCAAGTGTTAATGTTGCTCTTGGAGAAGCAAAACTACTAGGTTTGGGGTTACCTTTTATATCAACTGATATATAAGAATTTTCACGCATATAATGAACCAGTTTGATCTTAATATTATGATTTTCGCCGTCGTTATCTTTTACTAATTTTTCTTTATTAAAAATCCAATATGAACCCCAAAGATTTTCTGCAATACTATCACTACGGACAGCGTAAATAGGTTTTTTCTTTGAAGACTCTATTGTTCCCAACACCATTGCTTCTGATTTCAATCTACTTGCTTCTTCAGATTTAGCTACCTGATCTGATATATGCAATCCCGTTAATAGTTCCTCTGTTTGTTTGTATTTTCCCTCTTTAAAAAAGAGTTTGGCTTTAGAAAGAATAGTAGCCCATTGTTGATCATTAACTCTTATTGAAACCTGTGAAACAGTAATCCAAGAATATTGATTATGACGGCTTTCTCCGCTAGAAAATAGGCGTAGCGTTGTATAGTCTGAAAAATCAAAATTGTCATCCTCTTCAACAGTAAATACAAAGTTAGCAGAAATGGGCTTTTCGCTATTTGAATCAATAGAGCTATATTGTAGAACATCATCACCTGTTTTAAATATCAATGTCGGTTCACCTGAAAACAGAGTACTTTTTACATTATTAATATTCACCTGCCCATGATTTCTAACAGCAAGAACATACTCAATAGTCTCTCCTACCTCTATCTGTTGATTTCCATTTCCATTTGAACGTCCTGGTATATCATCATCAATTTTAGCAGAACCGAAAGTTAAAGGGCCTACATTATATATTACTATTTCAAATGGAATCTCAAACTTACCTCTATCAGAATCCCATGCTAGAAGAGTAAAGTTTACTTTATGTTTATCAGGGCACTCAGGTGAAACAGTAAATACGTAGTGTTGACTTGGTGTTATACTCATATCAGGTGCAAAAGTAACCGTTTGTCCGTCTATTTCACTCCTCTCAGTATATAGCACTTCAGAGGTACCAACTTTTACATATTTATCTTCTGTTTGAAGGAATCCTGAAGTCGAACGAAAGGGATCATCACTAATATTCTTTAATGGAATATTTATAGTAATCACTTCGCCGGCATCTATCGCTTTATTATAGTGGCCTGAAGTACCACAATCACTTATCAACCGAATTCCTTCTTCTATTATTTGAAGTGGAGTATTTTCTTGAGGTACAGATATTTGTTCCGAAATTGATACTGGTCCGTTGTAAGACATGCCTTGATTACGCTCCAGATAGGCCAACATTTGCTGTTCTATGACTTCTGAAGAGCTGTTTGAAGTTAATATCTCAAAAAAAACGGCACGATTAGTTGCCAAATCGCGAAGAAAACGAAGAATTGCCTTACGTTTATCACCTTCATATCTTTCACCCGCTGTCTTAAGAAATAAACGCATACCCTGCTTAGTTGCCATTACACGTTGTGATGATATATTTTTACCCGTTATTTCTTTACAAAAAGCCACTTGCAAATCAACTATAGCATCCAACTTCTCCTCCGCTCCATCAGCATCCCAAAAACTCCCTTCACCAATTAAAGTTTCTGCTAAACTGATAACTTTATTCCAAGCTTGCTCATCTTCTGTTGCATAAATGGATTTACCTATTGATAGAATACAGGTTATTGCCAAAAGATATTTAATATATTTCATATTGATATTTCCTCATACATGCTTATTATGATACTTTTTGATAAATGGAAAAAATAAACTTTAACTTTCAGGTTTTAGTTACTATCAATTGATGCGAGATATATAAGGGCTCGTACAATCTCCTTGGCACTATCTGTTGAAGCAGCATATAAATTAACAGATGTAGGATATTGATCATCTAACATTTGCCCCTCACTATTTGTAGGAGTAGCTTTTATAATTTCACTGGGTTCTGGATTTTGGTGCGATATTTTTACAGCATTTCCAGAGTATGAAAATTTCATGGAATAACCATCATATTCCGTATTCTTTGGAATTTTAACCTGATAGTGCGTCCAAGTTCCTCTTTTAATTTGCCAATAGAGTTCAGTTTCATACTTGTTATTATCAATGCTAAAAATAGCTCGATTTTCTTTTGAAAGATTTCGCTCAATAATCTCTTTGGCCTCATTCCACGATTTTATTCCTCCACTTGCAGATGATTCTATAGAGCTTGCTTCTCCTATATCTGAGGATTTAGAAATAGAATTATTTCTTTCACGAAGAGAAAGCTCAAGACTTTGATTGTTATTCTTTAAACGTTCCATATATATTTTTATGTTGTAGATAAGATACGGACCGCAGAGAACTTTATCCTGATCTTCCCATTTCATAAGATTAATAGGAGCCTCATAAATAATCCCCCATTCTTTGTTTAAAATCTTTTCAAATAAATCCGGTAGTTTTGATTTTTTGTTCTTAAAGTCTTTAAAGTCTTTATCGAATCTTGGTGTACAGAATTTTACATCTTTTCGAGCACATTCTTTTGCCCATGCCTTTTCAAATAGGTCAAAATATTTTGGTTCTTGAGAAGTACTGTTCTTATTTTGCCCAATTTCAAGAAATCTTTTAAAAGGTATATCATTTTCTATAAAATGATAACCACTTCTGACAATTTCTATTAATTGTACCTTTTCGATTTCATCTATACCATTCTGCCATGGATATTCTTTTCCCCAAGTTAGTGCCGCTATTGCAATTCCCTCTTTATTTGTGTGAGCAATAAGCTCGTACTCTTTTTCCTGAGCTCTCTGTTCCCCTTCCGGATGTCGACTTGTTCGTCCCTCGATCATATAGACACCTTTTAATGAAACAGTTGCATTTTCAATAGGTAATCTTGTTTCAGAATCAAGTACTTCAATTCGCAAACATACTGTTTTAGGATGATCAATCAGATTATAAATTGAAGAATCCCACTGTCCTACATATGCTGAGTTTTTAGCTTGTACATATGTACAAAAAACAGTCAAAATTATCACGACACTACTTATAACTTGCCTCACCAATTCCTTAGTCATAATTATTTCTTCCAATAATTAACTATCTATTATTCTTATACCAATCCAGTTTATCTTATACTTTTTTTAGGGTAATCTGGGGCATCTTACTAATTTACTCAAACTGACCGATTACGAGCGTCATGATGCTATAAGTTCTTTTACAGCAACCATATATAGACCCTTGTCATCCTGAGTGAAACGAAGGATCTGGCCTACGAATATAATTCAAGTTGCGATTGTAAATATTTATTTTATAGCCAGATACTTCACTTCATTCAGTATGACAAAAGACAAATCGGTCAGTTTGAGTAATTTATTAAAATTCTACATTTCGTACCTATCGGCGGCTTGTAAAAGGTAAGCCCGCCGGAACACTTCTACATATGATTCTATATAACCTGAAAAAACCTCAATCGGAATTTTATAGTGCCTTAATCTGGCTTGCAATAAAAAAAGTAATTATAAAAGAATTGGCACTAAATTAACAATATTTTGAGCTAATAAATCAAA
>CAZMPL010000268.1:0-5276 GCA_964567805.1 uncultured Pirellulales bacterium
GATACATATTTTTACATTCGCTGGCCAGATCCTTCGTTTCACTCAGGATGACAAAATGCTCAAGTATTTGATAAAACGAAGTTTATAACATTATTTAATTTATAATCGTTCAGGTTGAGTATCACAATACTTAAAATGTGCGTGAACACGATTTAATATGATGTATTAATCTTTCTGCCTGCTCAGATTATAGACACCCAATATAAAAGTTGCGAATCCGATTGCGAGTAAAATCAGGCATGGTTTTGCCATTTCCAATAAACTGAATTTGCGCCATATAGCTCCTTCGAGAGCATAAATCCCCCACTTGACCGGGCTTAGATTACTGAATGGACGCAGCCATGCAGGCATAAAATAGAGCGGCATCATACATCCGCCGAGCATTGCCATTATCATAATCATAGCCCAGCCTGCGCCACCCGCACTTTGTTCGGTCCGTCCTAATGTGCTTATTAGCATCATCATGCCTACAAAACATAATATCGTGCAAAAATAAGCGAGTACAAAAAATGAGGGTTCCAATATAGGCATTTTGAAGAACAGCTTTGCACCGATGTACTGAATGCACATTATGAAACTGCATGTTATGAAACACGCGAAACCTTTGCCCGCGAGAATATGAGTTCGATTAATCGGGCCGATTAATAATCGCTGGAATGTCCCGCTTGTTCTCTCTTTTACTATCGAAATAGCAAACGTCGCGGCACAACCGAGAATGCCCCAAAGCATAGCCTGTGGAAATGTAATTTGAAATGGCGTTGTAGGGCCGTCTGATGCGCTGCTGATATTGGTTTGTGAAAAATTCAGAATATCACCATTGAATCCCATTTTCAGGTCCTGGTCATTTATATCGTCGAACAAAGTATCGAAAGAATCAAACAGGTCATGATATAAATCAGCATCTTTCGCATCGAGATCGTTTGCATCTTCAATTTCATTGCGCCACTGGTTTACCTGGTCTTTCATCCAGTTTTTATCAGTAAAGTTTCCGACCAAAGCTTCGAACTGCGCTTTCGCGAGAAGTCCCTGCAGATAGCCGCTTTCCATTTTGCGTGACGGGTCAGCGGCAATTTCAATTTTCGGGTCTTCATTATTGAATATCGCTTCAAAACCATCTCCCAAACCTTTTTTAATAATAACCGCAGCGGCTACTTTACTTTTTCTAACCTGCTCTATTGCCTGGTCTCTGCTTAATAGTGACACTTTAAGAGCATCACTGGATTTGAGCTTCGATATGTAAGAAGTTGAAAAAGCAGACTGGTCTTCGTCCACAACAGCTATGTTCATACCTGAAGGACCTTCGCCGGCATCCGAATATATTGCCCCAAAGAAAAAAGCGAATATAAGTGGAAATCCCAGAACCCAGAAAATATTTCCTTTGTCGCTCATCAATACGCGTATGTCTTTAATGCCAAGAAAGAAAACCTTTTTCATTTAATCTCTAAGCCCCCTTCCAGTCAGGTTAAGAAAAACATCTTCGAGGTTCGCCGTTTGAATTTTAATCGAATGAAAACGCAGGCCGCTTTGATTTAGTTTTGCAAGAGACTCCATCGGCTGGTTCGTTTTGAACCTGATGACATTTTCCTCGATTCGAATATCCTTATCGACCACATACGTTTTTATAATATCGGTATCTGATAATTTCTCTTCCAGCTCAGCTTCTATATGAGATGGGCCGCCATGTTTCCTGATAAGATTGTCAACATTATCGATATCGAGTACCTTGCCGTGATCGAGTATCGCGACTTTATCACAGAGACGTTGAGCTTCCTCCATATAATGTGTTGTATAAATTATTGTCTTACCCTGCTTTTTGATTTCTTCAATCGTATCGAAAATTAAATTGCGAGATTGAGGATCGACTCCGACTGTCGGTTCATCGAGCAGTAATATTGACGGCTCATGCAGAAGAGAGCAAACCATATTGAGACGGCGTTTCATTCCGCCGCTGTATTTCGAAACTTTTTCCTTCCTGCGATTCGAAAGTCCGGCTATTTCAAGACATTCATTTATTCTTTGATTCGATTTCTGCTGGTCCAATCCATACATCCTTGCCCAGAAACGAAGATTATCTTCCGCAGAAAGTTCTTCGTATATAGCAAGAACCTGAGGGACAACACCCAAAGAACATCGAACATCCATCAGAGTCGGATCAGTTTTTCCGTTGAGTGACACTGTACCGCCGTCAGGTTTGATAAGTCCGCAAAGAAGTTTTATAATGGTAGTCTTGCCCGCACCGTTCGGACCAAGAAGCCCGAAGGTCTGACCTTTTTCCACGACAAAACTTACATCATCAACCGCTATGATATTTTCGTATTTCTTTTTTAAATTCCGAACTTCAATCATATGGGGTATAAATCCATTTCAATTATCAATAAATATTATAGATTTCTTAATATATATAGACGCATGATGAAGAATTCTATTACAGAGATTTTTCAGAAAATTCTAAAAAACTCAAAATTTAAATTTGTCGGATTACAGTTTAATCGAACGCAGTAAATATTATTTTAACTTCCGGAAAGCTCTTTGCTTCTCTGGCAGGCTCGTTTCAATGCCGAAGTGACAAGCGTTCCTATATTACCTTCGGCAAAAACTTTTAACGCGGCTTCGGTTGTTCCGCCTGGAGAAGTCACTTTTTTACGAAGAATCGCAGGACTTTCTCCAGCCTTATCAGACTGGCTTGCAAGCAGACCCGCTCCTTTTGCGGTTTGGAGAACGAGTTCTTTTGCCGTATCTTCAGACAAACCTAATTCGATACCTGCTTTTATCATTTCTTCCATAAGCATAAAGAAATACGCAGGACCGGAGCCGCTAACCGCGGTAACCGCGTCTATCAGACCTTCGTCTTCAACGACAACCGCTTTGCCGACCGAAGAGAAAATCGAAAGAGCTTTATCGAGCTGATTTTTCGCGGGCTGGTTTGCGAATAAAGCAGCGGCACCTTCACCTATAAGAGCAGGAGTGTTTGGCATAACACGAATAATCGCGATATTTCCCAGAACAGACGCGATTTTTTGTACTTTAATTCCGGCGGCTATGGAAATTACAAGTTTTACTGAACCAATAGAGTCTTTGATATATTCGAGAACTTCATTCATATTCTGCGGCTTAATACTCAAAACTACCGTATCGACATGAGATACAAGCCTCTTACTGTCTCTGCAAACTTTCACGTCATATTTTCCGGCGAGAAATTCAAGCCGTTCTTCTTTAATATCACTTACCATTACATTCGAAGGTTTGTAAACTTTTGCGGATATTATGCCCTTTATGAGAGCTTCAGCCATATTTCCACTGCCGATAAAACCTATTGTACTCATTGTTGTCCCTTATGATTCATGTTTTAATATCTTGTTAAAATTTATATCGGATATAATAACAGTTTACCTGCCATAATGAGAAGAAAAACCGCTATGACTATTCTAAAATATTTTTGCGGTATCTTATTGACGATAATTTTTGCAATTGCCGCACCTAAAAAAGACATCGGAATAAATAAGAACATTCCCAACATTGCCATACCGCTGAGATGAGAGCCGCGGGAAATGTATGTAAACAATCGTGTAATATCTATGACAATAGCGATAGCCGCTCCGGTAACTATATAAACTTCCTTTGGCAAGTTAAAAGCCGAAAGAAACAAGCTGCGAACCGCACCGCCTATTCCGAATATTCCCGCCATAAAGCCTGACAAAAGTCCGCCTGTTATCGCCGAAACCATATTAGATTTAACTTTGAACTCCGGATTTACGAAAAGATAAACAACATAAACGACGATAAATATTGCCAGAATTCTCGAAAGCAGAATAGAAGAAATATTAAAAACTAAAAGCGCACCAAGCAAACTCGCGATGATACCCGGAATTCCGAAACCAATTATAATCTTCCAGCGAAAGCCTCGTCTGAAAAAAACAATTTTCCATAAATTGCCGAAACAGTGAATTATCCCGACAAAGAGCAATGTTTCCGGCATAGGGTAAAAAAGTATCACAACAGGTATCATGACAGTTGAAGCGCCGAAACCTGTTGTAGCGCCGATTATACCGGCCAACAAAACAATTATAGCAAGATAAAAAATCTCCATACCTTTTCTATCGAAATATTTGTTACTTGTTAAATTTTATCGAATATATATAATCCTTCTATGAACAACTATAAATGCAATTTGGAGAAATGCAATGCAAAAACAGGTAGAATATTCAGATGCGATAAAAACGAAATATCCCGAGCAGGTAGTTATCGTAATAGCGAAGGACAAAAACGGCAAAGCTAATCCCGTAACCCTGGGCTGGACTATGATAACTTCAGGTAATCCGCCAATGATGGCTATCGCGGTAGCGAAAAAACATTACTCTGTCCAGGCTATCAATCACTCAAAATGTTTTACTATCTGCTACCCATCTTCTGAAATGAGCGATGCGGCTCTATTCTTCGGCTCCAGGTCCGGCAGAGATACAGACAAACTCGCCGAATTCGAATGCAATATCGAGCCTGCGGAAAAAATAAATTCTGTGTTTTTGAGTGATGCGGTTGCGAATTTCGAATGCAAACTTGTATCTCAAACCGAAGCAGGTGACCATTTTATATTTATCGGTGAAATAGTCTGTTCGCACATGAACATAGAGTCGAAAAAACGTTTATATACTATCGCGCCGGGACACAAGCTTGGTTCCGCTTTATAAGTATGCTATAGTGGAAGGTCGCGTCTTTTCCAGATTATTGCGCCTGATACGACAGAAATCAGAAATATAATGGCAAGCACAGACATCGTTTTAAAAGGCCAGCCTGTCATAATTTCCTGTCCACCGACATATTTGAAAAGAGTCGCGCCTTTGAGGAAACTCAGCCGCGGCCACCATTCTGAAATAATTGATATGAAATAGTTGATCACTAAAAAACCAACCGCGATTCCGCTCGCGATACTTCTGCTTGCGAATATAGATGCACAAAGAAGCGCAATAGCGCCTGTAGTACTCGCGAACAAGCCGCCGTCAATTGCTATGCGAAAGAACATACCCAATGCAATCGGCTTGCCGAAATCGTAAATGTGTAAAGAAGTCACCGTCCCGAGAAACATAATCATTACCAGCGCGAACATACCGATAACCGTAATCAGACCCGCGCAGATATACACATGAAGTTTTGGTATCTGGCGTGACAATATCAATTCCATCGTTCCTCTCTGCACTTCTCCAGTAAGTAAGCCCGTAGGCACACTGACCGCGAAGAACATATACAGAAACAGAACAAACGGATGTTTATACCCGATAGTT
>CAZMPL010000269.1:0-5272 GCA_964567805.1 uncultured Pirellulales bacterium
CTCAGGTGACAAATCTACCTTAACTATGCGCCCAGTTTTTGGGGAGTATTATAATATTTAAAGATTATCGTGATTTTAGTTTTATTGAATTTGGTAATAATGGTAATCAAGAAATAATTTCACGTCTCGAACAAGTTGTCGAACAATGTCCAGATACACTCTTTTCTAAATGGGCTTCCGCAAGATTGGGGCTTGAATATTTCAATAAGTTCAAGGAAAAATATATAAGTCTTGATGCATTTAAAGAGCAATATTTAGATAAAGGGATTGAAGCTCCTTTATTTGAAAAAGGAATACATTATTTTACAATTGGTGCTAAATTATCTGACGAGTTTCCAATTAGAGAAAATCTCCTGTGGGAATTTGGAGAAATTGAATATGCCGGTGGCAACTATACAAAGGCCTTGGCGATCGCTGAAGAATTATCGACAAAATATCCATCAGGTGAATACGGCAAGCGAGCAGAGAAAGAGAAAATTAGAATGGAATCATTGGTAGATAGCGAAGTATCACAAAAGACACAAACTAAAGCAACAAAACCTATTGGAGTTGCATTGCCAATAGCCGGAGCGACTGTTGCCGTGATTGCTATTGCCGGTCTAATTTTATTTTCAAGAAAAAAGAAACAGGAGAAGTGACATAAATAATGACAATTCAGAAAAACAAATTGTTCTTAGTAATTTTACTACAATTTTTCCGTGTTTGTGTCCTTGCTTCTGATGAAACAAACGAACTAAAAATGGAAATCAAGGCTTATTCTTCGATAATTAAGATTGGCGAACCTTTAATATCGGAGATTCGAGCTATTAGTAAAACGCCAAATATTAATCCAGATACTGGAGAAATTATAACATCGGGAGAAATAAGTTCACCATATCTGATTATAACTAAAAAAGGACAGAAAGAAGAAATGAAATATGAATATGATAATATTCTAAACAAACCTCTTTCTATTGTTGAGAAGGGAAAAAAAGGTCTTGAATATACAGGCTATTTTATAGCGTTTTATGACCAAAATAAAAAAGGTCTTTTATTTGATGAACCAGGAGAATATAGCTGTCGTTTTGAAAGTGCCCGGGACAAATTAGAATCAAATACTATAGAAATAACTGTCAAGCCTGCTGATAAACAGGAAGAAAAAGCTATATCAATACTTACCGGTAAAGATGATCTAATGATTTTAGGGTGGTCTTTAGGAGAGTTGGATTTGAAAGATGTTCCGAATGCTACAGATATTTTAGACCGGTTTAAGCAGGTTGTCGAACAGTGCCCAGACACAATGATAGCAAAAATGGCTGCTGCTCAGGTAGGATTTGAATTATATTCTGAGTATGGACAACTAAGACAAATTACTCCTCATGATCAACAAGATTCTCTTTTCGAGGCAAGGCAAGAAGCATCTAAATACCTTAAGATAGGTACAAAACTTCCAGAGGGTTTTACAATTCGTGAAAACATACTTCATTCTTTAATAGCAATTGAATTTTATGAAAAGAATTATCTACAAGCTATATCATATCTTGAGAAAATATATGAAGAATTTCCATATGGTAGATTCGGAAAATCAGCCCATAGTGGAATAGAAGAAGTAAAAACAATGATGGCAAATGATCCTAACTGGACTAATCGTGCAATAACAAAAGAAATTGAAAAAGAGCAATCGCCGAAGAAACCACTTGGCGTTGCATTGCCGATAACCGGAGCGGCTGTTGCTGTAATAGCTATTACCGGTCTAATTTTACTTACAAGAAAAAAGAAACTGGAGAAGTGACATAAATAATGACAATTCAGAAATATTATTTGTTTTTTATAATGTGCTTATTTTTATTTCCTGCATTAAATGCAATATCTACAGAATCTCAAAATAGACCTGTGGAAGAGCTAATTGCAGTGAATCCCGTAATTAAGATTGGTGAGCCGCTTATTATTGAATTGAAATATACGTTTCCCTTTCCTCGTCGGGAGAATAACTCAAATAAGATACAACAAACTGTAAGTTTAGGTGATGCCCATGGTAGTGTTTATATCAAAGACGGTAATGACGAAAATATTGGCTTTGAAATAGCTCATCCATCTCCTCTCATATGCAGAGATAATAAAGGCCTGATTTATTCAAATTATTTTATTATCTTTAGTAACAGAGATACGAAAAAACTAATGTTTAATAAACCTGGAACATATATAATAGAATTTGATAACCAAGAGCAATTGGATAATGCAATGAACAAACCTACTACTGTTGAAGTAAAATCTGCATCAGAACAGGAAAAGAAAGCATTATCATTACTTACAGGTAAAGATGATTTAATGATTTTAGTGCGTGACAACTATAGAGGTATAGAAACAAAATATCCAGGAGTAATTGACCGTTATAAAAAGGTTGTTGAGCAGTGTCCCGATACAATGATATCAAAATTGGCCGCAACATGCATTGGAATGGTATTGTATAATGATTATGAAGAACAGAGGATATTCTTAAATATAAATGAACAATATAAACTAAAAACTATTGCTAAGGAAGCTATGGAATATCTTGAAAAAGGATTAGAATTACCAGATGAATTTCCAATTCGTGAAGATATTCTGTATATGCTAACAGAATCAGAGATTGAAGTTGGTGAAAAAAAATATTCAAAGGCAATAGCATATTTAGAAGAGCTATCAGAAAAATATCCTTATGGCAGATGGGGCAAATCGGCTTTAAGCGGCATAGAAGAAATAAAAACAATGATGGCAAATGATCCCAACTGGGCTAATCGTGTACAAGCAAAAGAAAATGAAAAAGAGCAATCGCCTAAGAAACCACTTGGTGTTGCATTGCCGATAACCGGAGCGGCTGTTGCCGTAATCGCTATTGCCAGTCTTGTTTTCTTTTCAAGGAAAAAGAATCTCAACAAAACTGAATGATTTTATAACTTGGTATATAAGAACATTTTACCATTACTTATTATGGAATAAGTTATTCTGTTGGCTTAATCCATTGGTAATTGAAATAAGAGATGAAGAAGGTGCAACTTTAAGTACTATGTACCTTAAAACAGAAGTTGAAGATTACATTAAAGATTATATTTTTGTACAGGTTACATCAACTTCAAATGAAGTGAAAGATGGTGGAGATGGATGGCATTGGAATGAACCGGAAGGACTTGATATTTCTCCTATAACAAAAACAGCAACACAACTTGTACTTGAAGTTAATTCAGCCAGTATAAATTCATATAATCTGACTATAACCGCAGAGCCTGAGATGGGAGGTGATAATGCAACTGATTCCTGTACAATAAGAGCGGCGGATATAAGTCTAAACAGTCCAGATCTTATAGGATATGCGGACGGCATGAATATTCATTATAGTTTAAATCCACCAATATCGGTTCCTATTGGCATAATTCGTATTAAGGATTCCTCTGACAATAATTTGTATGTGGGTATTATTCAGTCTAGTTCGGATCCCATTAATGGAGATCTTCCATGGAATGGTAAAGGTAACAGAAGTCCATATAATGGCTTATATTTACCGGGAGGAGATTACAAAATTACCTATACCACATTAGGATTTCAAATTGAGAAAGAGTTCAGAATTGTCGAAGTAGGGTCTGTATCCGACATAGATTATTACACAGGGCGTCAATATGTACCTGTAGGTAATTCAGATTGTGATGTATATTTATACAATGAAGGTCACTTTTATTATGCGGATACGAATTTAATTTTATGGGCGGAGAGTGATCCTAGTGGTATAAGTTTTCCTGATGGTTCACCGCTTTGGTCATGTACAATGTCCCCAACAGAACCCCCAATTAGTAGTGAGAATGGAAATACTTGTATATTGGTTAATAATTATCTTGGTAGTCAAACTGAAAATTTCACTGTTACAGCTAAAGCCAGTAGTAATGATCCAGTTGGCGCAAGTGTTGATTTAACTTCTTTTTCTGCGATAGTTTTTCCGGATAATGATTTTATTGACTATGAAATGGGCACAGATATTATATATATTATATTTCCTTTTACTGGATGGTCATACCATAGTGCAGAGTTTTGCATAACAAATAGATCTGAAGAATATGTATATAAATGTCCAGTTACTGGATTCTCAGGCGAGATTGAATGGGATGGCAAAGGAAATCAAGGCACGTATAACAATCAATATTTACACATAGGAGAATATTGGATTGGTATCGAGATCGTCCCGTTTGATGGCAGCGATAAATATTGTTTCAATACCAGCAGCTCTAATTTAAGGGTAGTTAATGTGGATATAACATCCCCAGAAGGCTCTCTTGATGCTACTGTTGCTAATCCAAATCCAATTTCTTCTTGGTCATCAACGTTAAATCGTTTTGATTTTCAAGGAATAAAAAGCGGGGCAACAGGAGCTTATGTTCTTACTTTTAGTGGAAGTATTGCTCCTACACCATATCTGTCCTATAAATGGACTCTTGATACTGCTGCAGGTACGATTACTGGCGATACAACTAATGCGCCAACTCATCGTGCTCCAGCAGCCGCAGGAGAAGGATTCCTTACTCTTAAGGCAATGGTAGGGACAGAAGATACTGGTGTTAATAAAACAAGAAAGTTAAAAATATATGATGATCACTTAGCAAGAGATATGGAAAATTTTGAAACAGATGGTTTATGTTCACCAAATTGGAATGTTACTACCTTCAATGTGGAATATCCCGGACCAAATATGGGACATTGGAATTGTCATGGATCAACAAGACATGCATTTGATGGTACATATAATGGTAATAATACAGGGCAACCTTGGTTATCATGGAGTGTAAAAACAGTTGTTGTTACCACACATGGCTCATCTGGTAATGGTAGCCATCCGAGTTTAGGAACTTTGGATCGTGGAGATGTCGTAGCATACTTTTCGCCAAATGGGAAACCATATAATCCTCCAAATATAAGTGATCTTAGTAGTTGGACAATGCAACATTCTCAGGCATGCACGGGTAATAGCGATGAAACATATGGAGCTAATAATAAGCCAAAAACTTATCCAGGCGCGCCAGGGCAAGGACAGTCATGGAGATGGGCAACTTCTCCGGCAGGTGATTGGGCAACTCATATATGGCAACCGTCCTTACAAGGCGCATATGTTCCTTTTATTATTGTAGTATTTGATAAACCTTGATATAATAAGAAAGGTATTTTTATGAAAAAGATAATGATGATTTTTGGAACCATCTTTTTAATAGTAGTTATTTTATAATACTCCCCAAAAACTGGGCGCATAGTTAAGATAGATTTGCCACCTGAG
>CAZMPL010000270.1:0-5255 GCA_964567805.1 uncultured Pirellulales bacterium
CGACTTTAACGTTACCCAAAACAAATCGGAACACTGTTTCTGATAGTGATTCTGATCAGGTCTGGAGTATTCTTTGCCAGGAATTTCAAGCCAGAAGTTTTGACAGTAAAAATGTTCCAGCCGCCAGTTGTTTTACAGATAGTCACGGAAGCGGCGACCAGATTGTTGCGTCAAATTTGAATTATGATAATCTTAGCTTGTTTACATTGCGATTCTATCGGTATGATAATGAGCCTAATATTATCGAAATTCAGTCTATAGGGCAATGTGGTGAAACCACGAAAACAGTAAGTATGGAAATGCTCGTGGCCAAGGAAAGCAAGGTACTGGAATTTGCGGTTGCCGGCAGAGGTCGTATGTGGCTTACCGGCCAGTCAACAATTCATGGTGACGTTTTCAGTACATGGGATCGTCCCGATATATCTCCGTTTAATATGACAAGCGATTCAGCAGTGATGGGAACTATTAATACGGTTCTTGCACGCGAGGAGATTGAAGAACATAATTACCAGTTGGAAACATTGAATGAGAATGGTCAGGCTATAGACCAATATGGTCATCCAATCGGAAATGATTACGAAGACAGGTACTATAGCGCAGACGATGAAATTCAGGCGTATCACCAGGGAATTAATTACGAGCAGTCTGACAGCGGCATGCCGGGATTAAACATCGGAGATTACAATACTGATATGTATGCAAGTGCGACGACAGCAATTCCGACAACTACAAATAAAGTAGTCGAATATTTTCCTCACGCGGCGGGTAATTACAATTATCCGAGGGATGGCTCTCCGTATTCTACTTCAAATTTAAAAGTCTCTCGTTATGTTTATGAAAATCAAACATTCACAAATGCAAAACTTCCGAGCAACAGAAATGCGTTGTTCAAAAACTGTACATTCGAAGAGATACTTTACATAGATTGCAATAAAAATACGAGCAGCTATTACAATAATGTTCGCTTTGAAAACTGCACGTTCAACGGTGTTATTGTAACCAATGTGCCGCAATCATTGAAGTGGATGCAAAACAGCCTGTATTTTACCGGCGAAGCGACTTTCGAAAATACCTCAAGTATTCAGGAAGCTACTATTCTTGCTCCTCACTTTAACGTAAACCTTGGAAATACCAATCCAGAACAAAGCGAAAATAATATTCTGACCGGCGCGATAATCGGCGGAATCGTTGATGTGCGAGGCAACGCGCAAATTTATGGAACTATTATATCGATGGCTGATACAAGCCAGTGGCCGACTGGTTATGTAACAAATATCGGTGCTACGCTTGACGACGGCGGCTCGGAAACTACTGAGCTCGGTGACATCGGTGTAATCGATATTACTCCCGATAAAAACCAGATGCTTCCAAGCGGTATTTCATCACCGATAGTTATCAAACCTTTACAGAATACATATTCAGAAGGATAAGGAAAATGTGTAGTTCATTGTACAGAGTACTGAGTACTCGGAACTCTGAACTATTAAAAAAGAAGTGTATTTTAGAAATTTGAAAAATGAAAACTGGAAATGAACTAAATTATTGGAGATTAAAATGAATCGGTTAATTAAAAACTTGTTTAAGGTAACAGTAATTGCATTAATGATTTCTCTTGCCGCGGCTGCGATGGGACATTCATGTGGAAGCACATACGCAGATCCAAACGAGCCGGGAGATATTCCTGAGATGGTGCCAAATTATTTGAGTCTAAATGTTATTGCTGAAGACCCGAATGAACCATCCCCTTTGCCTGAAATGAAAGCGGAAAGTCTGGGTCTAAATGTCATTAGCGCAGATCCGAATGAACCGGATCCAATGCCTGAAATGGTACCAAGCAGTCTGGGCCTTAATGTAATTAGCGAAGACCCGAATGAACCTGATCCAATGCCTGAAATGGTACCATCTATTTAACATTGTCAGTATCTGATAGTTATCACTCTAAGGCATAATTTTGCTGTATTTGCTATTACTGAATGAACTAAAAATTTAGTAACGTTACTTTAAAAAAGAAGCAGGAATTCTTTTTGCTTAAAGCACTGAGGATTCCTTTTTTTTGTAACCATAAATTAATTTCCCATAAATAACAAAAAAGCTTGCTTCTTATTTCCGAAGCATTACGATATCAATGTTTGCTTATCGTATCAAACTAATATTTGTATTGGCTTTTTATTTCTGATTCGGGAAATTAAAATGAGAATTAGATCAAGCTTCTATTATTGGATTTTATTTTTCATTCTGTTAATACTTTCCCTTCAATTCTGCGACGCAAATCTTAAAGCTCAATCTCCGAGCAAACTTGAATGGCCTGAAATAACAACTCAGACAAAACCCTGGACTCGCTGGTGGTGGATGGGAAGTATTGTTAATAAAAAAGATTTAACAACTGAGATGGAAAAATACGCAAAAGCCGGTCTTGGCGGATTGGAAATCACTCCGATTTATGGAGTAAAAGGTTACGAGGATAAATTTATCGACTATCTTACGCCCGAGTGGATGGAAATGCTTGTTTATACTTTGAAAGAAGCAGGCAGGCTTGGTATCGGAATCGATATGGCGACTGGGAACGGCTGGCCATTCGGTGGTCTATGGGTGGATTCTGATACAGCATGTAAAAATATATCTTATAAAAAGTACACACTCAAAGAAGGCCAGGCACTTAATGAACCTGTGACTATGATACAGAAATCGATGGTTCGTGCGATTGGCGACAGAATAGATATTTCTCAATTGAAAGAGCCTTTAAGTGAAAATGATAATCTGCAGGCAATGGCTCTGGAGCAGGTTCGTTTTGAAAAACCAATGCAGCTCAATGCTTTAATTGCTTATTCCGACCAGGGACAAATTATTGATTTGTCAGAAAAAGTCAATGACAATGGAAATCTGAACTGGATAGCACCGAGCGGCAACTGGACGTTGTATGCGATTTTTCAAGGATGGCATGGCAAGATGGTAGAACGAGCCGGACCGGGCGGCGAAGGAAATGTCATTGACCATTTTTCATCGAAGGCTTTGAATGATTATCTTGCGAAATTCGACAAAGCGTTTTCAGGATATGACATAAGTTCAATGAGAGCTTTTTTCAACGATTCTTACGAAGTGGATGATGCTTCTGGTGAATCCGACTGGACGGATGATTTATTCGATGAGTTTGAAAGATTGCGCGGTTATGATTTACGAAAACATCTACCTGCATTATTTGGCGAAGATACGCCTGAAAACAATTCCCGTGTAATATGTGATTATCGTGAAACAATTTCTGATTTGCTTCTCGACAAATTCACTATCACATGGCGCAAATGGGCGGAAAGTAAGGGAACAACAACTCGAAATCAGTCTCATGGCTCGCCAGCTAATCTTCTTGATTTGTACGCCGCCAGTGGTATTCCGGAAACAGAAGGTTCGGATATATTGGGATATAAGTTTGCTTCTTCCGCGGCGCATGTCACCGGGAAAAATCTCGCTTCGAGCGAAGCAGCGACCTGGCTCGACGAGCATTTTTTCTCATCGCTCGGTGATGTTAAACCAGTGCTCGATAAATTCTTTCTCGGAGGAATCAATCATATTTGTTATCACGGCACAACTTATTCGCCACATGATGAAGAATGGCCCGGATGGCTCTTTTATGCTTCCGTGCATTTTGGAACAACAAATACATTTTGGAAGGATTTTCACGCGTTGAATTCATATGTCACTCGGTGTCAGTCTTTTCTTCAGGCTGGCAAACCTGATAATGATGTTCTTGTCTATTTCCCGGTATACGATTTATGGTCTCAGCCGGGACGGAGCAGGCTGGTTCATTTTTCCGCGACACCGCCGAACACAATTTCAGGTGTCGGGCAGAAATTATTGCGAAGCGGCTATTCCTTCGATTATATTTCAGACAGACAAATTAATAATGTAAAGTTTTTGAATGGTTCACTGCAAACAGGTAACATTTCATATAAAGCAATTATTGTACCGAGATGCAATTTGATTCCATTGGAAACTTTCCAGAAACTTCTTGAACTTGCAAAGAGTGGGGCAAAGATAATTTTCGAAAACAACCTGCCTTCCGATGTACCGGGTTTGAATAATCTCGAACAAAAGCGAATAGATTTTAAGAATGCAGTATCTCAAATAGATATTAAAGATTCAGATAAACAGATTCGAATAGCAGATATTGGAAATGGGAAAATACTGCTCGGGAATAATATCGAACAAATGCTTTCTATCGCAAAAATTGAACGCGAGCTTATGGTGGAGAGGGGACTTGGATTTGTTCGCAGAAAGATTGGTGACAGTACGATATATTTTATTGTTAATAACAGCCGTGATATTATTGATGGCTGGATTTCGGTTAAGACTAAATTCAAATCCGCGGCAATTTTTGAACCGATGCAAGGTTATACTGGAAAAGCGGCTATACGTAAGTCTCGGGAAAATGGTAGTGACGTGTACGTACAATTATCTCCGGGTGAATCATGTATTCTTAAAACATTTGATGAAGAAATAAATGCACCATTATACAGGTATAATAAAGCAATAGGAGAGCCAATAGAGATTACAGGAAACTGGACGATTGAATTTATCGAAGGTGGTCCTGAATTGCCTCAATTAGTTAAAACAGATAAATTAGGTTCATGGACCAGTTATGAGGGAGATTTATATAGCAAATTTTCAGGAGCCGCAAGTTATAAAGTATCTTTCAAAAAGCCTGAAAATGATGCGGATGGCTGGATTTTGGATTTAGGGCGAGTTTGTGAAAGTGCAGAAGTATTGATTAATGGAAAATATTTGGGAACATATATAGGTCCGCTCTTTCAAATTCAGATTCCGCATGATATAATGCGGGCCGAAAATAATCTTGAAATTATTGTTTCGAGTTTAATGCTGAATCGTATTATTGATTTGGATAAACGCCGGGTGAATTGGAAGAAATTCTATAACACGAATTTTCCTTCGAGAATAAACCAGACAAGGGGAGCCGACGGTCAGTTCGATGCGTCGCGTTTATCACCTGTCGATTCGGGTTTACTCGGTCCAGTGACAATTAGAAATGTAGGGTGGGGTTCTACCCCACCTTTTTAATAAAGAAATTGGTTCGGTGGGACAAGCCCCACCCTACAGGCTAAATTAAACAGGAGAATAGAAACATGAAGCATCTTGGAAGAATCTCATCGAAGTGGAAAAAACATTTTTTACTGCTTTCATTATTTATGGGTGGTTTATTAATATGTATGGGCGCAGCTCAGGTCCCTCTGACTTCCGGCGGAGAT
>CAZMPL010000271.1:0-5196 GCA_964567805.1 uncultured Pirellulales bacterium
AGGCCTCTTCGATTTAATTACCTTGAGCATAGGCATAAGTATTTCCTGTTCCGGGCTAATAAAAAGAGACTGCAAGAGCATCTCGATGGCGCCGGCTTTATTATTTTGATTAAGAAATACATTCGCGGTCCTGTTTAGTATATCAACATTTAAGACCTTCATCTTTTGCATTTCATCAAAAAGATGTGCCGCTTCTCTTGGCCTTCCAGTTACAAGATATATTTCCGAAAGATTCCACAATATCTCAGCTGATTCACCATTCAACATCCTTGCCCTGAGAAAATAGGGAATTGCTTCTTCTGAACGTCCCAGACAATGCAGAATTGCTCCAATATCATTAAGAACCTGCGCATCTTCACCTGTTGTCTGTAAATGATCCTGCATAAAAGACAACGCTTCTTCATACCGGCCACCCTGAACGGCTTCCAATCCTTTTTCGTAAGAATTTTTAGCACCGAATTTTTTATTCGGAATTCTTCCCTCCTGATTCAAGTATCCGTCTGGTCCCATTTCATACTCCTTTGTAACATTTGGTTTTTCACATAAAAATAAGCTTATATATGCAGTAAAAACCATACTTTTTAATAAAAAAGTATGCTAAGCACACACTGCATTACTGACAAGCTATAATAAATACAGCAAATTACGTGCCGCAATGGTTTCCCGCTTTTCACATGCTAATAGTGGTATTTTTATTTCATAAATGTATAAATATCAAACACTTCTCGTTTTCCATACAGGATTCTCACTGCAACCAAAAAAGACATAAAGTGTTTATGTAATATAGTCCAGAAGAGAAACCGACATTACTTTTCCAGCTATTGACAAAGACATCTGATAAAGTACTTCACGACGCGTCAAATCAACTGTTATTTGTGCAATATCAGCTTCCTGAATGCTGGTTGATTCATCTTCAGCGTTATATTTCATATCAGTCAGACTTTCCTTTAAGTCGTCCAAAAAACCGATTTTAGAACCTAAAGAAACTTCTTTTTGAACCAGGAGATTGTTTATTTCTTCTAAAGAGCTTATCGTTGTATTTTGAAGCTCTCTGATTTGAGATTCGGACAGATTGTTATTGTTTGCTAATATATCTCGAATGCTTATTAAAATGCCAAATAAATCATAAGTTCCAGGCGCACGAACCAAATCCACTCCCGTCTCGCTGATTTGTGTTGTATCGACATATAAAACCTGTCCAGTAGTCGAGTTTGTTATCGCAAGATTTGTATCTGTTCCATCACTGGTAAAAGTTGTAAGACCACCGTCTATGGAAAGACTCCAGTTACCAGAAGAGCCTGTAACCGTGAGCCATGTATCACCTTTTACGCTGGACGTTCCTGAACCAGCCTGTGCTCCTGTATTACCGAAAAATAAGCAATTTTCGCGATTATCGGAACGAAACACTTCATCACCCACTATAAAAGTATTTATTTTCATTCCATCAGCAACTTCGACATCCCTGTTTTGCAAACTTCCCTGGTATGTTACAGATGTAATTTCACCATTAGTTCTTTCGACCTGATACGGAGTCGTTCGTGTATCACCACCACCAAAAAGATACTGGTCAAGATTTTGAGTATTGGCTAATGTCACAACTCTCTCTAAAATATCATTTATTCCATCGGCAGTTCTTTCTCGTGCATCGTCTGTATAAATACCACTTGAAACCTGAGTAATTTGAGTACGCACATTGCTGAGAGATGAAATTATATCCTGTATTATTCCTGAAGAAAGTTCGAGAGAATCTGACGTTTCTGTAATAGTTTCAATATAATGACCAAGAGACTTCTGCTGAGTTTCAAGTCCAAGTACCTTAAAAGCAGAAGTCGCGTCATCGGAAACTCTGTTTATTCGCGAGCCGGAAGATACCTGCTCCTGAAGCTTTGCCATAGCTTCAGCATTAATTAGCAATGCGTTACTGACATTATTATAAATATTACTAAGTGTTCCACTCATCTTTCACCATTAAATTATTTCCATAAGAGTTGTTACTGAGTTTTGAAGAGTTCCGAGATATTTTGCCATTCCCTGAAACATCTGTTCGAATAGAAGTAATTTAGCGGCTTCGTCGTTAAGATTGACGCCGCTTATTTCTCCCTGCTGATTAGTAAAATTCTGTATCGCAGCCTGTATATTTTCCTGAAGAATATTTCTTGTAGAAACTTCCAGGCCAACGTCTGTCACCGTTTTTCTATAGAACTCTCCAAAAGTCATTGAATTCAGATTATCTAATTGTGTATCTTTCAGTTCGGCTAATCGTAAAACATTTTCATTATCCGTCATATCAGGACCAACAGAAGTCGCAATTAGTCCGGGATTTTCAGAAATATTGGAACTCACTGAAATATCAGATGCACTTCTTCCTGAAAAGAAAGTATTAATTCCCAATGCCGCCAAAAGTCCCGTGGTATCGCTTTGCGCGAAAGCATCAATTTCAAATATATTACCATTCGCCAAATCTCCGGTACCAAGAGATATTTTAATTCCGTTTCCAATTTCAAGTACGTCACCTGCGGCATAACCTGAACCAACGTTTAGGATTTTAACTGTATCACCATTACCATCAATAACCGAAATTTTCAGAGTGCCATTACCTATTAAACCTGTGTCGGAAACATTAAATGTAAAAGTTTGATTCTCGGTTCCGGAATATATTCCCGATACTGAAATCGAAGGAGCAGATGAAGTTCCCGTAAAATCACTTGCTGTTGGCTCAAAAAGAACGGCAGGCAGAAAATCGAATTCATATCCGCTATCAGCCTGTATTCTAAGTGACGAATTATAAATAGATGCGTTTACTCCAGTAATCGCTGTAATCGCTGCGGCTATATCAGTCAAAGAATCCGTAGATACATCAACAGGAATTGTCGTTCGTGTCACCTGACCCGTTGCCGTATCAGTCACACGAATAGAGAAATTTCCATTAGAAAGAGCCGGCTCGAAATCAGCTAAATCTTCACTTACCATTGTCGAACTTGTAATATCATTAAAAGAACCTTCAGAACCTATTCCCTGAACATGATTTTGATTTATTTGCTGGATAATCTCAGTTGCCAAACTATCAAGATCATCATGAATATTAGAGATAATTCTGTTTTTCAGGGACAATAAACCTCCGAGCTGACCTCCCTCAATATCTGTATTGTAATTCGATTCACCTGCAATTGTAATACCTAACATCCCGTTTGCATCTAAACCAACTTCTAATTCCAGTGAAGACATTCCAGAACATACCGGTATCCCATCGATACTAATATCTATAACGCCGTGATCACGTGAAATAGTCTCGACATTTACCAGTTCCGAAAGTTTTGCAATACAATGGTCTCTCTGGTCACTGAGATTATTTACATTTGCCCCGCTTATTACCAGATTTTCAATTTTACCATTTAATGCGCTTATCGATTGAGCCAGAGAATTTATTTCCTGAATTACACTTTCTGATTCCTGCATCAATTGATTATCAAGTTTTGTAAGATATTCATCAAGAAGCTGAAATCTGTTTGCCATACTTTCTGCAGAAGAAACAGCCTGTTCCTGGTATATAATTTCAGATGGATGTGCTGAGAGTTCCTTTAAAGAGTTAAAGAAATCTTCTATCGCGGCATTAAGGCCGCTTTCAGAGGAAAGTTCCCCAAATACAGTTTCAACGGATCTGAGAGTATTAAGTTCCTGTGTTATATTTGCCAACGAAGATTTTTGCTTGTACATTTCTTTTTCGAGTAGATTATCTATTATTCTTGTGATTCCATCAATATCTACTCCGCCGCCTAATACGGTTTCACCGATTTGGATAGTCGTACCAGGAGTAAGATTCAGTCTCTGAAGATGATAACCTTCAGTCGCGGCGTTGGCAATATTATTGCCAATTACTCCAAATGCCTGTTGAGCTGCTGTTAGGCCGCTTATTGCTACATCATAACTATCCACTTACATTCTCCTGTTTATTATCCGTAATGTGTTTTTGGAAAAACACAACTTTATTGATTATTCCATTTAAATATCACAATTCACGAGCCATGATTTATTATTATCTCTATGCTCTCGGACTTTACCGTTAGGTTTGTAATAAACAGAACCGGTTTTAGACGGTTCGAAAATACTTTTTATTAACATCTTATTAAATTTCGAACAATCGGATACGAGGATTATCGTGCTTGCATATTCACTTTTAAAACTTTCAACAAGCGCTTTTATCCGGGCCTTTTTCACATTTACAAAATTTCTTTTCTCTTCATCCAGCATGGAAGCAAGATTTGACAAAGTGACTTTTTCTATACCGCACCCGAGTAAATTTGCGAGGCGTTTGCGTATCATTTGTCTCTTAAATTCATGTTCTCTATAGCTGTCAGACTCCATCTGAATATCGTTTAATAATCTCATCAATTGAGCGTCATCACGTTTGATAACGAGTGCCCTCAAATCATTCAGACGCAACAGATTAGTTTCGAGATGTTCGATATCAACATCGAGACATTCGAGCATTTCATCGATTTTATTTTCTATTTCCACTGCAGCCATGTTTATTATTTTCATCCGGACTTAAATACAAATAATTAAAATCCGTCTTACTCCTTTCCAATAGAGTTTTCTGTTTGTTGTACCTGCTCATTGACCGGCATTGATTTATAAATTTCTTTCCATAATCCCAATCCTCCATGATTAGCTATATCACGAGCAAGATGAAGCCAGAATATCCCATCAACCTGATCTGATGCACCGTCTTTTTCAAAACCCCAGTTTCCAACAGTATTCTTCATCTGGTCAAGAAGATTATTAATCAGAATTGACTCGAAATCCCTGGCAACCTGAATTTTCTTCTCTTCTTCGATATTTTTAAGGCTCGATTTATCAACCTGCTTTACTGGCAATAGCTGACTCATCTGTTCTGAAAATACTGGTTTTATACTTTCCATCTGAATATCCTACATCATTTCCAGTTTTGCCTGAAGCGCACCGGCTTTTTTCAGTGCGTTAAAAATCGCGATTATGTCACTCGGTGTAGCACCGATACTATTAAGACTTTTTGCCAGATCCGAAACTGTAACCGAACGCGGCAGAGGAATCAGACTCGATTCAGGCTCGGTAATTTCAATCGCTGTATTCTGGCCTTTCTCAGTAGTACCCGCATCAGAAAATGGAGCAACAGGCTGAGAAACCCACTCTAACTCAGATATTTTAACTATCAGAGAA
>CAZMPL010000272.1:0-5149 GCA_964567805.1 uncultured Pirellulales bacterium
CCATAAAGGTACCATTCTTTCATATATCTTATAAAAACCTGTATTATACCAGAATCGTGAAAAAAAGGAAATCCTAAGAATTTAAGTATAAATTCTTAATCATAATTACATAGAAATATTATTGAAGCCATAGAAGATAATTCTGAGTAGATTGTAAAGATAGGCGAGATGTATTACATTATATATTGAAAAGAATTATACATAAAAAACCCTAATGTTCACGGATGGCAAACATTAGGGTGGGTCGAAACCCGAAATATTGTGTACAAACCTTATTATCGGCATTTCTTCCTAATTTTGTCAAGAGCCTCCGGAAGGGATTTTGGTATTTATGTTAAAACAACAGAGATTCCCTGCGTCTATAGGCTACAGATGGGTATTTGTTAAATACTTTCGGCATTGGCGAACAGGGAAATTAGTGTACCCAAAGACAGCAGATTGCTTCTGTTTTCTTGCGAGACGCTAATGTAACACGGAGCGGTTTTTAGTCCGCCCCATTATTAAAATATTTTAAGATTTAAAGTATTTTTCTATGGCCAACAATATAAAAGATATATTATATCACTATATAAGCAAAAAGAAAATATTTAAAGGAATTATGCGATGGATAAAAAAGTTCTTATTAGATTACACAAACGTTTTGAAGAAATGGTTAACAAATTTCCTGAAACTAATATAGAATTTTGGTGTGCCCGTGATTTGCAGGAGTTATTAGGTTATACAACTTGGAAGAATTTTTCTAAAGTCATTAGCAAAGCTATAACATCTTGTGAAAAAGCAGGTTATAAAATAACAGACCATTTTGCCGAAGTCGTCAAAAAGGTCGATATTGGTTCTGGAGCAAGACGTGAAATAACAGATATTGCTCTTACAAGATATGCTTGTTATTTAATTGCTCAAAATGGTGATCCATCAAAAGAACAAATATCTTTTGCTCAAACATATTTTGCATTACAAACACGTAAACAAGAAATTATTGAAAAACGTTTATCAGAAACAGAACGTGTAAATGCAAGAAAGAAACTCACTCATTCAGAAAAAGAACTATCAGGTATAATCTTTGAACATTTACATGATAGTGAAAGTTTTGGAAGGATACGAAGTAAAGGTGATACAGCTCTTTTTGGTGGCAAGACAACACGAGAAATGAAATCTAAATTAGAAGTTCCTTCTGGAAGACCTTTAGCGGATTTCCTTCCAACAATCACTATTAAAGCGAAAGATTTTGCGAGTGAAATAACCAATTTTAACATCAAACAGCATAACCTTGGAACAGAAGGGACTATAACAAATGAACACGTTAAAAATAATGAAGAAATAAGAAAACTTCTTAAACAACGGGGTATTATACCTGAAAATTTACCCCCAGATGAAGATGTCAAAAAAGTAGAAAGAAGATTGAAATCAGAAGAAAAAAAATTTCTAAAAGGAACTGAGGGATTTAAGCTTTTACCTGAAGATTAAATCAATAATATTTTCTGTTACCTTTCATAAAAATATTTTAAAGTTAGGACACTACCATTTTTTTGTAATTGGGGGCTTATTGTGTGATTTTCCTAACCCAGAACAAATTATGTTCGAAATCGAGGACGATAGCTGTATTTTTGAAGCAATCCATCCCAAACATGAAAAAGTCCGAGCCGAACCTGTTATCGTTGTTAAAAACGTCTATAGTTTCATTTACAAAAGTCATATCGCATATATTTAGCTTGTCGATAGTTACCTCACGAGCATCAACATATCCAGAAAGAAGCCCGACATTGCTATTTTTTTCTTTTACTTTTTTCAATTTTTTTGAGTATTGTTCCCATATTTTTTCAGTCATTATCAGGCAACAGTCATATCCTGAATCGAAAGCTATTTCTGTATTTTCCCCGGCGATTGGAATGTTAACCATCAAATTAGGAATTGTTCTTGAGTCATCAATTAGCATATTATATTGACTCCATGTTTCGTTAGGATCTGGACTGAAACTCTCCATAGAAAACTCTAATTCATCGCCAATGTTATCAATAAGAATATATTTGAACAGGCTCATAATTCCTAAACCTAAACCGATTTTTTTCTGTTTGTGTATTGTCAGCCCCAATATCTGTTTCTCGTAATGGCCGGGCCTGTAATAACTTTCAGGATTTTCTATCGATATGTCACCAAATTGAATTTTATCTATATGACAAAATCCCGAAAAAGAAGAATCCCTATTTGTTATAGGATATAGTTCAAGGTTATTATCTGTTACTACAAGGTCATTGACCAGTAAACTTCCCTGGAAACCTGTATCAATTATCAGTGGATATTCGTTATCATTGATTTTTGCGTTGACATATATATATTTCCACCGAGGTTTCTTCATCCGGCATTTCATTTGTTTCATGGTTATTTTGGTATCCTTCCAATTACCATAAATGCGATTAGGTTCTCTTATTACATTAAAATAAGGATTATTCGCGTCCAGGATTTTTATACCGGGTTTGGATTCCAGGTCAGGAGTAAGAACGAATACCCATTTATTTGTGAGTTTAGAGGCAAAGATGAGAATCCAGATTAATAAAATGAATACCCATGAGATAATCTTTAGATATTTCTTTTTTTTCACAATAACCTCATCTGTAATTTTAAATATTATTATTGTTTTCAGCTAAATTATTATGTTGTTTTACCCAGAACAAATTATGCTCAAAATCCAAAACTATAACAGTATCTTTAAAGCATTCCATTCCAAGCATGAAAAAATCCGGCCCATATATGCTTTCGTTGTTAAAAATATGTAAATGAGCATTCTTAATATTATTTTCTACTAAAATGATTTCTTCTACGGTGATATCCTGAATATCTTCCCATCCGTGAACCATTTGGGCCTGTCCGCTTGTCTGTTCAATTATGTTTAACTTTTTGGAAAATTCTGCCCATTTGTTTTGAGACAATAAAAAGTAGCCGCCGGCACCGGTATCAAGCATTATTTTTGTTACTTCTCCCTCAATAGGAATTTCTATCAAAGCTCGCAAATTATTATGTTCATCTTTTTCAAGTGACATTTGATATTCCTGCCAAGTTTCATTCGGCTCACTTTCGAAACTATCCATAGAGAATTCTATTTCAGAGATAACATTATCAATCTGAATACATCGAAACTGGCGCATCATTTCCAGTCCAAAGATAATTTTACTTTGCTTCCATTTCGTTTTTCCAAGTACGTGTTTTTCATAATGTCCGTGCATATAAAAACATTGCGGATTAGATATTGTCATATCTCCAATTTTAATATTTTCTACACTGCATAAACCTGCAAAAACAGGTTGGTTTGTTATAACCGGAAATATTTTCAATTCATTTTCAATCACTACTATATCATTGACCATTAAATACATACCGAAGCCGCTGTCGATTACCACAGGATACTGTTTATTATTAAATTCCGCCATTACCTGCAGAATCGGAGAATCAAGTTTTTTTACTCGGCATTTCGATTCTTGCAGGAAAATATTAGTTTCTTTCCAGCCAACATCCAGGCGATTCGGTTCGTTCCTTAATATTACGAAAGATGAATTATTCGCGTCGAGTATCTCGATACCGGGTGTTGATTCGAGCATAGTGTTTTTGACGAATACGGTATGCTCTGTTGATTTGATAGCCAATTCAAGCGGGCTTGAGCCTGTCAGAAACAAACATAATATAGTTATTATAGGCGCGATACTAAATGCCAGAATTAAGATTAAATGTTTTTTTTTAATCACAAGCAAGCCTCAATCATTATAGATTCAAAATACTCACAAATATATAGACGTATTTCCTGATGTTTCGTTTCAAAAAATATTACGATCTATGAAAAATTATTTAATATTATCATCGTATTGAAAAACCTGTTCTATTGGTACGCCGAAGGTATTTGCTATTTTAAAAGCGAGCGGCAGGGATGGTGCATATCTGCCGGATTCGGTTGCGATGATCGTCTGACGTGTTACACCGACTTTGTCCGCCAACTCCTGCTGAGTCATCTGGCCGTGTTCAAGACGCAACCTGCGAATATTGTTTGTAAGAAACTCGCTACCCATCCTGTTGCTCCTTTGCACACCAGATTAATATTATTGCAGATGATACTAATTGTGCAATGAAAAGACCTGCGACTGATATAAGAAATGGTAAATAGACTGGAATTTTATCTCTGACGCTGGAAAAGGAAAATATACCCATTGAAGTGAAAACTATAAAAAAGATAAAAACATAGCTTGAGTATGTAAAAGCTGTATGAGCAATCTTTTTTTCTCTTTCATCGAGCAGGTTTTCTTTTGGAAGATTACGAATAGCAACAATCACTCCGGCGGTTAAACCGACAAGTAAAGATAATGTACCCCCCAAAGCATCTCCCTCCATATTAACATTAACTGCAATAGATAGAAATATTACAGTAAATAATAAAGCACCTCCCATGCATCCAAGATTAATCCACGCTCTTTTTTGTAATATGTTCATGATTATGCTCCTTGTATATCTCTGCTGTATTGAACCAGAATAGCAATTGATTCCGCAAAATAGAAACTCAAAAGACTAAAAATTATTATACGAAAAAATGAAATTATAGTAATTGAATTAAGCGGCCCAACAACGATAAATAAAAGCATCACAAAGGATAGGACAAAAGGTATTGTAAATAAACCGACAAACGTGGCTTTTTTCTGTATCATTCTGTCACGCTCATCGAAATATTGACCTCCCAATTTCTGATATTTACTGCGTAATATATATGATACCAGAATCGGGACAAATAGGAAGATGGCTATCGTGCCGGCAATTGCATTAAAAAGAATATTATTCGAAAGAAGTTGAAGAAGTTTAATTGTTAGTCCCGCAGAAGATAGAACGAGATTGAAAACAGCATATTTCTGTAACTTACTCATGACTTTTCTCCTTTACCTCCTCTTGTGTATTGAACAAGAATAGCAACGGAATAAATGGTAAGAATAACTGAAAACAAAAATAAAGTCACCAGTGGCAGAGACCACACCGAAACGTAGCCGTCTATACCGACGAAGAATGATGGAGCGGCACTGACAAATAAAAAAAATGGTATAGCTGAAAAGAAAGCGACTAATATCGCTCTGTGATATATCTGTTTGTCACGCTCATCTGAATCAGGCTCGTTCGGACTTTG
>CAZMPL010000273.1:0-1719 GCA_964567805.1 uncultured Pirellulales bacterium
AGCATTAAGAAATCCACAACCCAATAAGCTGACAGTTAAAGGTACCTGCAAAAACAAGGTCGGTCCGTTTGAGGTTACAATAGAGAAGCCGGCCGCGTTTTTTGGCTTCATTTTGGCGGAATATCTCAGCAAAAATGGCATAAGTATCACTGGACAATTGATAGAACAGGAATCTGTTAATACGAAGGATTTCAATCAGATCACGGAATTCATAACGCCGATATGTGATTGTCTGCGTCGATGTAATAAAGACAGCCTAAATTTCGCCGCAGAAGCGTTAATGAAAACAATTGCGGCGTATAATAATCCTGATGACAGAAACGGAAGCTGGGCTCGCGGAGCGGAATTAATCGGTGATTTTATTCGAGAACTGAAAATTGACGAGAATGAATTTACTATAGATGACGGTTGCGGCTTGAGCAGAAAAGACGAATTAAGCGCAAATTTGATTGCGACAGTCTTGCTCGATGTTTACAAGGGAAGTAACTGGGAGTTATACAGGGATTCGCTGGCGATAGGGGGAGTAGATGGTACCGGGCCTGTATCGGATAACTTCCAGGAAGAAAAATATAAGGGAAGGGTTCTCGCAAAATCAGGGACAATTAACGGCGTTAAGTCGCTTTCAGGCGTATGTTTAACCCCAAGCGGGGATTATATTTTTTCAATCATTACAAACAAAGCCAACGGGGAAAGCAGAGACGCGATAAACAATATTGTTAAAGCAATTATTGACGAGTTCCAGGAAATTTAACAATACTACCATTCGGATAATTCGCCGAGAATCTCTTCTACAAGGTCCTTCATTGTAATAATTCCGACAGGTTTTTCTTTATTAAAGCGGCCGTAACGCAATACCAAAAGCATTTTTTGCTTTTGAGACTGCATGAAACGAATAGCGTCGGTTATATTAATTTCAGCATCGATATTTTTTAAGGGTTTTATAAAACCGCTTAAATTAGTAAATTCCTCCGAAGAACTTAAAACTTCATAAATATTTATGTAGCCCGCTATATTTCCTGAAGAATCTACAGCCGGAATGCGAGTATGCTTATGTCCCTGTAGTATTTTAAGAAGGGCAGTCCTGTCTGAATTTATATTTACAGTAAGAACTTTTTCCAAAGGTACCATTACTGATTTTACATAAACATTGGAAATTTTTACAAGTCTGTTGATAATATCCGTTTGAACTGAACTGAGAATGCCTTCTTCATGAGTATCTTGTAAAATCGCCTGAATCGCGTGTCTTTTTGTTGAAGACATAATTGTTTTTGTCGATGTAGTCGATCCTGCAAGTTTCGCGATAGTACCCGAAATAAATCTGAGTACGCTTATTAAGCCGCTCATTTTTAATGTATTGTGGAATACATAAAGAATAGGAGCGGTATATGGCATAAGAATATCGGCTCGATAGAAAAATAAATTTTTAGGAATTAATTCAGAGAAAACAAAAAGAATCGGTGCAATTAATAATGCGGAAAAAATCTCAGCAAGAATCTCTGTTTCAAATTTGTCCAGAAACATCGAGGTAATAATGCTTGTTGCTATATAGTGTGACAGGTTCGTTCCAATCAGCAATGAAAAGAGCAAGCCTGAACTGTCAAGCACGCATTTGTTAAGTATCATGAACGAGATTTTCTTTTTATCGGTACCTATTCGTAAACGAAGTTTGCTCAACCTGTACAGACCGGTTTCGGAGCCGGCGAATAAGCCTGCAAAAAA
>CAZMPL010000273.1:1819-5142 GCA_964567805.1 uncultured Pirellulales bacterium
AATTCTTCCGCGATATCTTCCAGCATAACTGAACCTGCTATGCCGCCGTATTCATCTACTGCAATCGCGATATCAGTTTTTGTTTTGATGAAAAACTCAAGCATTGATTCGACTGTTTTTAGTTCAGGTATGAAATTTACATGTCGTATAATTTTATTAAGAGGGACATTTTCATTAAGTAAAAGATCTCGAAAATGAATTATTCCTGCGATATTATCAATGTTTTCAGAGAAAACAGGCAATTTTGTTAGCTTGTTTTCTTTCATTTTTTTGCGTGCGTTCTGGTTTGATTCATTTATGTCGCAAACAACCATATCAACACGTGGACGCATTACATGGCGAACTTTCAGGCAGCCGAGCTCAATTACTTCAGTTAAAAGCTTATTTTCTTCAGCGGAGATTAAACCTTTTTTGCGAGTTGTTTCAATAAGTGATATGAATTCCGAAGTTGTAATTGCTTTGGTATTAATTTTGGGTCCTAAGAGTAATCTCAGGAAAGGATCTAAAATAATATATTTGTAAAACAATTCGAACGGCTTATATATTTTCAGGCAAAAATAGGAAGGTAATGCAAAAATAGTCGATAATGTTTTAGAATTCGCATATGCCAGTGATTTCGGAACAAGCTCACCAAATAGCAGAATTATTATAAAACTTATTATAGCAATGGCAACTCCGAATGCATGGCTCTGTTTGTTAGCCTTTATTATTAAAATACTTGATGTGGCAAAATACAAAACATTAACAGTCATATTTCCCAGCAGGAAACAATTTAGTAATTGTCTTGGATTTTTAAGAAGGTTAAAAGCCAGTTTTGAGAGTTTATGTTTTGACTCTTTTAGCTGTTTTATCTGTCTTCTCGTGATATTTGTAAAGGTAGTTTCAGCACTGGAAAAAAATGCGGAGCAGCACAGGAGCAGCAACAATAAAACGATTTGGTACGCATAAGCAGCCATCAGGTTTTGTCTGAATGTGATTTTGGCAGAATAATTTGGAATTTTGTTCCGCAGCCGGGTTTTGATTGTACAGAAATCGTTCCGCTATGATTTTCTATAATCTTTTTGCAAAAAGCCAGGCCAAGACCTGTTCCGGAATAATTATCCTTTGTTTTATTGTTTTTCTTCGTAGTAAAAAATGAATCGAAAATATGTACCATATTTTCAGGTTTGATTCCCTCGCCGGTATCTGCTATCTCAATTTGTACGGAATCTTGAGTTTGCGAGGCGTTAATTGATAATTTGCCGCCTTGAGAGAGCAAGGCGTGACGTGCATTGATAATAAGATTCATCAATACCTGCTGTATTTGAACAATTACAACCTTAACTTTAATATCCGAAGGGATATTAATTTCCACCTGTATTTTATCTTTTGAAAAATCTCTGCATAGACATGTAAAAACATCTTCAACCAATTCGCGAAGACCAATATTTTCTTTTTCCTGTTTTTCACCATTTGCAAGCGCAAGAAGGCTTTCCATTATTTTTGAAACACGTTCACAATTTTTTGCTGTTTTTTGAAGAGCCTTTTCTGCCAGGGCTTTATCATCCTGGTTTTGGAGGGCAAAAGTAGCATAACTTCTTAATGGAGTAAGCAGATTGTTAATCTCGTGAGCTATCATATGACTAACTGTGCCAATATTGGCAAAATGCTGAAGATGGAAAAGCTGCGATTTGAGGTTGTCGTTTTCCTGGCTTGTAATCTCCAGATTTCTATGTAATGAAAGTCGTTTTTCTGTAATACTTGCCAACTGCATGCTCCTGCTGTACAATAAAAATATTAATTAACTGTTTTACAAAGATTAATAATTATATCGACCTGTAAGATAGTTTTTCTTGAAAATGACACCGATAATAATAAATATATTGGCCATATATGAATGAACAAAGGATTTTAGAAGAGCTTCTGGAGTTACTGGAAGCAAACGGTGTTAAAATACGTGAAGAGCAGCTTGGCGGCAGCGGCGGGGGACTTTGTCTGATGAAAGGTGAAAATATTTTTTTCAAGGATACGCAGGCTTCCACGTTTCTCATGGCGACATTGTGTGCAAAAGCTATCGCGAAGGTCGTCGATATCGAGCAAATTTATATCAGGCCGGAAGTTCGTGAATTTATTGAAAATTATCGCGAATTGTAGTAATCTGTTGTTTCAATAGTTTGTCGTTAAGCAATACTTTGTCATTCTGAGTCATCAGTGGGCAAAGAATCCGGCATGCGAATACGAAGTCTGTTAGTTAAATAAGGAAATTTCAAATGGCAAAAAAAGTCGCTGTTTTGGTTGACCAGATGTACCAGGTACTTGAAGTTTGGTATCCGTACTACAGGCTGCGAGAAGAAGGCATTGAAGTTGATTTGGTCGCTGCGGAAGCAAAAAAGGAATATCCTTCGAAAGAGGGGTATCCCTGTATGTCACAAATAGCGGCAGGGCAGGCAGACGCCAAAAGCTATGATTGCATGATTGTGCCGGGTGGATTCGCTCCTGATTTCATGAGAAGAAGCCATGATGTCATAAAATTCGCAAATGATATGTTAAACGCAAAAAAAATAATTGCCGCTATTTGTCATGGCGGCTGGCTTTTATGTAGTACAAAAGCATTTCGAAACAAAAAAGCCACATGCTTTATGGCGATAAAAGACGATATTATAAACGCAGGAGCCGAATACGCAGATGCTGAATGCATTGTGGACGGCAACCTGATTACATCAAGAAAACCAGATGATTTGCCTGCTTTTTGCCAGGCGATAATTAAAGCTTTGAAAAAATAAGAAAAGCATTGGAGCATTTTTTATGGAACAAAATGATACGAATACAAAACAACCTGTAATATTGGTTGTAGATGATAATCAGCAGAATCTTGAACTTTTACAGGCATATCTCGAAGATGTGGATTGCACGACAGTTTCCGCTCACGATGGCCTGGAAGCATTGGAAATTGTAAAAAAAAATCCGCCGGACTTGATACTCCTCGATGTAATGATGCCTAAAATGAGCGGCTTCGAAGTTTGCAAACGACTGAAGAATGATCCTAAAACAACTGATATTCCGATTATAATGGTTACAGCGCTTACGGAGTTCGGTGACATTGAAAGAGGAATTGATTCGGGTACAGATGACTTTTTAAGCAAACCTGTTAATAAACTCGAATTGCTCACAAGAATAAAAACAATGCTCAAATTAAAACACCTTACAGATAAACTCGAAAGAACTCTTGCCTACTTAAACGAAATAGAAAAGCAGGCAAAGCTGGCCAAAGACGAGTAAATAACATGCCATGTATAACTGAATACCCTTGAAACAGGGTATTCAGTTCAATATAAGAACTTTTA
>CAZMPL010000274.1:0-5139 GCA_964567805.1 uncultured Pirellulales bacterium
ATTTTTTGGACGGTTTTGTGTTGAAATCGATCCACGTACCCCACATCCAGGCGCAAAAAGATAACACTACCGAGAAATATAATACTCCATGAGCACGTGCTTGCGGTAGTGCGATTATCATTTTAACCGCAATAATCAGCAGGATAAAACCTACACCCTGTTTGAATAGTTCCATCCATCGACCGGGCCTTGGGAGTCGATTGAGCAAGCCCGGCACAGAAGTCAGAATAAAATAAGGTAAAGCCATACCAAGGCCAATAAACATAATTCCTAACGTAGATTTTCCCAATGGTTGAGATTGTGCCCATGCAAAAGCCGCTGCCAATATCCCGAAACTGCATGGCGTACTTAGAACCGCGGCAAGAAGTCCCATTCCGACCGCTGAAAGATAACCATTTCCTGAACTTTGTTTGCTTGCGATTACAGAAGGCACGCTAATGGAGAATACACCAAACATGAAAAGCGAGAGCAATACAAGCAAAAGTGCCATAATCGAAACGAATATCGGATTACGGAACTGGTCACCCCATTGAAGGACAGTTCCGTAAATAAGCTGTAACGCTATATTTGCCCCTGCCAGAATGGCGAAGAATAATAACACACCTATGCAGAAAGATAACCCCAGGGCAACTGAAACACTTCGGTTTTTTTGGGCCTGGTTTACGATTCGCATTACAATGAGTGGCAAAACCGGCCATACACATGGCATTATGTTGAGCGCAAGTCCCGCTAAAAAGGCCATACCAAGTGCCAGCCATATGGGACGAGATGGTATTGTTTCATCTGATTGTGGGGAAGCAGGGCGATTTTCAATTTTGAATTGCCGCCATGTTTCCCTGTTGTTCCAGTTTGCTTCTATTTGAACGGATTTTGTAATTGGTAAAAGACATGTTTCGCTGGTACAAACCTGTCCAGAGATGGTAACATTAATCTCTGATGATTCGCCGGTTGATTCAGAATCAATAATTGGTACGAATACAGTGAAATTACCTGCATATACTTCTACTTTATTTCCTAATGGGTCTGTGAAATTGGTCCAGTTTGGAAATCTTGGCTTATCGAAACTAAAACCATCAGATTCGGCTTTTACAGTAAGAATATATTCCGGTATCGGGGCAGTGTCTGGGTTTGCGTAATAATGCAGGTCACTTGTTCCTTCGAAAATAACCGCAATGACGAATTGCGAATTAAAACGTGCAGGTTCGATATGTATTTTGGAATATTGCTGCTCATATTCCGCAAATGTAATATTATCTGAATTTATCTCGGAACTCGTGGAATTGGATTCGTTTTCATTTCCACATGCACAGAGAGCAGATAATAATATAATAATTATCCATGGAATATTAGAAAAAAGCTTGTATATGCTTTTCATAGCAATTATTTTCCGCAAAAACGCTCAAAAATAAATCGTATCAAAATACTTTATTGAGGCGGTGATTGCTCTTGTTCTTTTTCATTTTGTTTCTGGTCAGTATTTGGATTGCTATCACTGTTACCGTTTTTAGCCTGCTCCGCGGCGAGTAAATCTGAAACAGTTGGTTTATCAATTGTACCGCCTTCCAGAATCAGTTTAACATCTTCGGCATCGAGTGTTTCATATTTTAACAAGGCCTGAGCTATCTTTACGACATTATCTTTATTTTCTTCGATTAAAGCCCTTGATTTTTTCATTGCTTCGTCTGTAATTCTTTTTACTTCTTTATCGATTTCTTCGGCGGTTTTATCAGAATATTCCTTTTCCCCGGGCATAGGATAATATGCGTTTCCCATACCGGAATCCTGACCATAATTAATTAAGCCAATTGTTTCGCTCATTCCCCACGAGGTAACCATTTCCCTGGCAATATTTGTCGCCTGTTGTATATCCGATGCAGCGCCGCTTGAAATGTCGTCGCAGAAAATTTCTTCAGCAATACGCCCGCCGTAGCAAACCTGCAAAAGTGCCATCAAGTACTTTTTCGTGAATATAGTTCTGTCTTTTTCCGGCAGGGAGAAAGTTGCACCGCCCATTGGGCCGCGTGGAATAATACTGACCTTATGAAGCGGATCGCCGTCTTTTAGCATGGATTGTATAAGCGTATGTCCGGCTTCGTGATATGCGACAACTTCTTTTTCTTTTTTGTCGATAACCCGGCTCTTTTTCGCTCTGCCCCAGCGGACCTTATCTCTTGCTTCTTCAAGGTCGGCCATCTCAATAAAATCCTTATTGGCTATTGTAGCTCCTAAAGCAGCTTCGTTGATAATCGCTGCTAAATCGGCACCGCTGAACATAGGCGTTACACGTGCCAGTTTTTCGAGGTTGGCGTCCGGACCTAATTTTACTTTCTTGGCATGAACTCTAAGGATTTCTGCTCTTCCCTTAATATCCGGCAGAGATACAAAAATCTGCCTGTCGAATCTTCCGGGCCTGGTAAGTGCGTTATCAAGAATATCAGCGCGGTTTGTTGCCGCGATTACGATAACCTGATCATTAGTATCAAAACCGTCCATTTCGACGAGAATAGCATTGAGTGTCTGTTCGCGTTCGTCATGTCCGCCGCCGACAAAACCAGGACCTCTCTTGCGGCCGATTGCGTCAACTTCATCAAGGAAGATAATACATGGTGAATTTTCCTTGGCATCTTTGAACAGGTCACGAACTCTCGATGCACCGACACCGACGAACATTTCAACGAAGTCACTTCCGGATATACTGAAGAACGGTACATCAGCTTCGCCGGCGATTGCTTTTGCGAGTAATGTTTTACCGCAGCCCGGAGGTCCGACAAGTAAAACACCTCTCGGAATACGGCCGCCAAGTTTCTGGAATCTCTTTGGATTTTTAAGAAATTCGATAATTTCGGCGACTTCATCTTTGGCTTCTTCGATACCGGCTACATCTTTGAATGTCACCTTAATTTTATCCTTGCCGTGGAGACGATGCTTGCTCCTTCCGAATGACATTAACATTCCACCTGCGCCGCCGCGAATGTTCCTGAAAAGGAAAAAGTAGAAAAACCCAACCAATATCAGCAGAGGTAATATATATTGCATGAGAATTAACATCCACAGACCCGGCTGAGAAGCATCACTTTCTATGCCGCTATTATCGATTATTTCTCCCAACTTTTTGCCATGTACAGCCGGATTGAAAGAAACTTCGAAAGTCTCTTTTGTATCTTTATTTTCCTTTAGATATTCTTCTGTAAACAGACCTGATATTGTATTATCCTTTACCGTGAAATGCTTGATATCATTGTTATCGGCGTGCTTGACAAAATCGGTCCATTCGAGTTTTTCCACGCTTTGATACTGATTTAGCATCATCATGCCGGTGAAAATCAGAAGAACAATAATGATATATTTAAATGAAGGATTCTTCTGAGGAGGTACACCTGGTGTTTTTTTCCCTTGGTTGAAAGGAAGCCTTGATGATTTTTTATTATCTTGTTCTGTCATAATTAGTATTAAACTTTAACTTTCTATATTTAAAAAAGTGATACTACCATTTTTTTTCCATAAGTTCTACGATATTCTGTGCAAGATTGTTTGCGGCGAGGTTCGAGCCATATTTGAAATCCTGCTGCTGGTAATCAGAATAGGTTGCAGATGCACTAATGGCTTTGTTATCTATAAGTAATTCTCCTGTTTTAAGATTTTTCCAGTTTACAACCGCATTGACTCCAATTTCTTTTTCAAGTACATGGCCGGTTTGACGTTCGATATTCAGAGCAAATTCCCCGATGTTAGTGATTTGGCCGCTAATTACAGTATCAGCATAATCCTGGCTCGATACTATTTTATATGGCGTTTGAGCTTCGATACGTTTTGCCAGAGCGTCAGTAAGTTCGTATTCGACACCTCGCCTGAAAGTCTGATTGTCGAACATTTTCACATAAACTGTTTTTATATCGGTATGATATATCGGTTTATTTGAATAACCTGAAAATACGCCGCATCCTTGTACAAGGAGGGAAAGAAAGCCCAGAGAAATGACGGCTAAAAATATTTCCTTTTTATATTTTATATTTTGAAGATTTTGTCTCATATTACCTAAATTAACTTTTTGTGTTTTGATTTAGTTTATTTTGTGCTATTTCTGCACTTTTACTTTTAGGCCAATTGTTTATTACCATATCATAATATAAATTTGCAGATTGTATATTTCCAACTTTTTCATAATACAAACCTACACTAAGTTCTTTGTAGGCCAATTGTTCTGTTATGACATTCAGAATTTCATCAACTCCTTTTTCCTGGGCAAAATCTGTATAATATGCTTTTAGCATTTCATAATAACTTTTGGCCGAGCGCAGGCATGAGGCGTCATAAAAAGGTTTTCTGGATTCCGGGTTAGCATTATATAAAGCCTGTTTTGCCTGTGCCATTGCGTAAAGAGCGTCTCTTTTAAGTACAGAATCAGTTTTTCTCAAAGAATAAATTTCATACCATTTAAAATATGCTTCGTTGTATTTTTTTCTTTTTTCATAATTTTTAGCTATTTTAACAGAAGCATCAACTCCAATTGCCGAATCGAAACCTGCATGGTCTGTCATTTTTTCCAAAATGCCGATTCCTTCGCTTTCGCCTTTGAGAGGCAGAAAACCGAGAACTACATTTTTACTGCCATTTAAAAAAGCTGTTCCTATTTCATATTCTCGCTTGATAGACATGTTTTTAAGGATGCTTTCGGGATATTTCGAGAGCAGTTTATCGTATTTTCTGGCCGCTTCCGCAAGCTTCATTTTTGAAAGCAGCAGTTCCGCTTTGATAAATAAATTAAGCTCCTTACCTCTAAAATCGGGGAATTTTTTCTTGATAGAAGCAAATTGCTTTTGGGCTTTCTTTGTTTTGCCGTCATTAACAAGATTTTGAACTTCTGCCAGTTCACCTATGAATTCTTTCTGCTCGTCAGTCGCAATAAGGTCCCAGTTCTGGTCTTCGTTTAAAAGCCATGTATTTGACGCGGAAGCCGAAACATTTATTAAACTGCATGCGGCTAAAAGGCAGATTAGTATTTTTTTATTTTTCAGCATATTTAAACCTGATTTCAGTTTTCTTTCCAAGACTCTTTCGTCAATTCATCCTTCGTAGTTTTACTACGGAGAACGGACAAACCGGAATTATAACTGATAAACTGGTTCTCTGCAAACTAAC
>CAZMPL010000275.1:0-5138 GCA_964567805.1 uncultured Pirellulales bacterium
GAAAAGATATGGCCAGTCATGTCCACTTATAAATACAAGAGTTTCGCGAGTTTTAAATCTAGTTATAGCTGCAATCTGATTATCCGAAAGCGACATCATTCCCTGTATTGCATTAAGATTTTCCCGTCCGTTAATATTGCCTATTACGATGGCATTACGCGTGAGTGTTAGCACTGACGGATCCACTTGGGCAGGCAATTGAGTAGCATAAATCAGGCAGATACCGGAACTGCGTAATACAGCCAGGATATTTCCCAACGGGCTCGTTTTGCTATGGCCGTCGAACAGGCTACCGATAGTACCGATTGTCCTGGAAGCATCATCAATAATAACTATATGTCTTATTTGGTTTGTTTCGGGTAGATAACGGGCTTGCTGATAGAGCCAGTAGAGAAGATAAGTTACAAAAAACCGGCACTGCATATCGTCAGTCAGATTCCGGGCATTCAAAACTACATTGTTATTAAACAACCAGTCAAGTGAGATTCCACGACGGCAACTAAATAAATGCATCATTCCCAAGATAAGTGATAATGCAGTTATGGCAGCATCGTGGTAGCCGGATTTTCTGAAACTATTGATCTTTAAATGTTTCAATGCATTGTAAATGTCTTTGAGGCAGAGTCCAGGATCATTACCCGTTTCTTCCATATACTGACGACGCTGTTGAAAAGCTATATCAACCGCTTGATTCAATAAATCGAGTCCGTAAATCAACCCGGTCGTTGCTGCGAGAATCGGCATTAATTCATAAACAAATACTTCGAGACTGACATCATCAGGTGGTGTCAAATCAAATGAGCTTTCCAGCATATCAATATGTGAGAAATTCTTGAGATTTGAAAAACCGGCCTTGGGATCAATGATAGTGATTTTGATGTTCGGATTTATAATAGAAATTTCTTTGCACAAATGTTGGATAAAACGTGATTTTCCACTGCCTTGAGGACCAAATATACCGAGACCAGTAACCAACTTATTATGATCAATAAAAATTGGGATTCCATCAATTTGGCTAATTATATTTAAATTTCCAGTTCTGCTAAGTGATACTGGGCAATATGGTCGAAATTCATCGGACATACGATTTTCAATGATGATTCCATGTTCAATAAGCAGCTTAAGTCGTTCGATAGCAAGTTCATAAGCCCTTTTTATAAAGGTTTTTTCTGCTATTCTTAAGAGTCTCTGAACAACTCGGTCATGGTGCATTTCTTTTTGTCTCAGGAGATTTATTATTTCCTGAAACTCTTTTTTGTTTTCTTCAGATTGTGAACAAGGTATTAGCATTTATCATTATCCTCTGAGCTTTCAGATTCTATGAATGGTGACAATAGAAAATCGATAATTTTTTTTCGTTTTTGTTGGCGGCTGATTTCTTTTTCGCATGTAACACAAACATTAATGATCCCTTCAGGTGTCTGCAAAGGTCTACAATGAATTGAACATGTATAAATCCCGCAAATGCTGCATTGTCTTGCGGACTTTACATCAAATAGAGATTTTAGCTGCGCTTGTTCGATAGTTATTTTACCTTCTTGAAAATGCTGAGAAGCAATTTCTTCACAAATTCGGCAAATACCCCACACTTCGTCGATATTAGAAATCCTTTTACCGGTTCCTATTATGTAGTTTGCAGTTTGCTTTAATTCCTTGCCATGTCCGAAATCATCAATTTGTGTGCTTTTCTGAGTTCCGAAGGTTATTGTGGTTCCATGGAGATTTTGAATATCAGCTTCGACTTCAGACAGGTCACCTTCAAAATGAAATACAGGATTATTGAGATTCTGGTCTGGATGAGGAATATAAGGCTGATTTGCTGGATAGACTTTGCGAAGAACCATTCTTTTAAGAGTAGCTAGTATCCCTGATGTGATACCGGGATTATGTACAGGTTTTTTATATTTATTACTCATGTTTTATTTTCTAAGGTGAAAAATCGTATCACATCTTAAACACTTAGCTCTGAAATCCTTAATTCCAACACGAACTCTAACCGGATTAGGCTTGCATTCACATATCCATAGCTTTAATTTAGAATCACCAGGTTCCGTTGCCTGTTCTTCAATAGGATCGAGTGTATCAGGGATTTCATTTCCATATTTCTCTATGATGTCCCAGAATGGTGTAGGAGCCGGCGCATAGATCATATGTCCCCATGTATCTACAATTAAGCCAAACGATTTTGCTCTTTCTCTGTATTCTTTATTATGATAATTATTTTGGCCAGGCTTCCCCGACTGTTCCTGTTCAGCATGAAGTAACTCATGCAAAAGTGTGCCTAGTAATCGCCAGTTTTCATGCTCTTTTAGGTATGTTTCGTTAATGGCGATTTCACTTTGTAAACCAAATCCGTTGCGGCCAGGTCTAAAGTGACCAAATCTGAATCGGTTAATCTTATCGACCATGAGGGCCGGAACACCTTCAATTTGAAGTTTAAACTCATCAACAAATCTTTCCACCCAGATATGAAGTTCATGAATCAGATTATGCTTATCCCATTGAGATGAAATCTGGTGATCTTTCAACTGTTCATTGATAAATTCAGGCTTTGGGGCACTTTTAAGTTTAAACTCAAATTCCGTAATATCTTCAGGAGTTACCATATTATTAGTCAATTTTGTTTCTAATTTATTATTTTTAATTTTTAGTTTTCGAATATAATTTGTATTCCTATGCTTTATTCTAATTCCGATTGGTAGATCGACGGTGGAATTGATGTGGATTTTTGGTTTTTAATTACAATTAAATTTAAACGCGGATTAAAGTAATAACTTCCTATAGGGGATGTTTCACCTCTATCAGTTATTATTATATTTTTTTTACTGTCTCCCAGTAACTGACGAGTGGCGAAAATATATCTCTTTAATGTGTCGCTTGACCAAAATAGATCCTGATTTAAATATTCACCAGGCTTTGTCATTCCATGAGATATTATTTTTTTAGATGAAAAAGAAAACACCTCATAATTAAAAATTTTGTTCAGACCAGAGAGGTTAATAGTTAGAGTGCGTTTGGGGATATCCAATAACATGTTTGCACTATTATTTTTGCGAAGCTCGGAGACCTGGTCTTCAGCACAGAAACTTTTATTACCGTTAGTAATTACTATAAATTTTCTTTCTTCAGTAATAAAATGTGAAGTGGAAAAATTAGGTTGTTCCAAAACTGCTAACATGCTTGTTAGAACTTCAGGAAGTTTCACATTAATATCAGAAAGTGTGAGTGACTGCTTATTATGTTTTTTAAGCAGTTCCCGGATATCTTTTATTAAGTTTTCCTGATTAGTATTCATTTGCGTTATTACCAGTTACTCTTTTATTAAAAATAAAAGGATAAATTTTACATAAACCAGTTTTACCAAATGATGCTTAAATAAGTCGAGTTAATTAGCAGTTCACCATAATGGCCGTATGGTTATCTTGTCATAGAAATGAAAAAAATGCCCCACAGGCAATTTTATGGTCTAAAAATACGATATAAAGAATAAAGTGAAGGTACACATTAAAAGACAGTTTGTCTGCGGTCTGTCCATGCTTTGAGAATGAATCAGATTTGATTAAAATAGGCTAATTGCATAAAGACATAATATTTAAGTGGTTATGGCTCCAAATACTGACATTGCTATTTTTTTGACTATTGTGCTTTTTAAATTTATGAACAGATCGTGAACTGAAAAATATTTAAAAACCTCGATTTTTCATCAAAAACAAGGTATAATTTTTTTCTAATTATTTTTTTTGGAGTTACAGATGTCAAGAAAAGTAAGTAATACTTTAAAAGCAGAGATTCTTTCGTTAGCAAAGCAACGACATGAAGCAATACGGGACTTTCTTAACCAAGAACCAATCCACTCAGATATTCTATCATTTCTGAAGGAGAAAATTGGCGATGGTTGTGAATTAAGAATTTTTGAGACAATGCTCGAGAGCAGGAATCCTATTCCAAATGAAATTATTAGCACAATTTACAAGATAGCCAAACCAGTAGTCACCAAGACAATAAAAAAATTAGACGAATATTTAAGAATGTTTTCTGCTACAATTGAACCATTGAAAATCGCACGAAAAACGATTTGCATTCCACTTAAAGATGGAGGTTGTAGCGTTGGATATCACTTCGCCTGTCTTAATACCAAAACAAAAGAATATTTGGATGGTTCATCAACAAAAAAGCTTTTTGAAAATTTATACGATAATTTTAATAGGGCTGAGTTATGTAAAAAACTGCAAAAAGAAGCCCAAAATGAGCTGACGAAAAAACTTGGAGGGCTAGCCGATTACCAAGTACTTGATATGGAAATCGGCGTTATTGATGAATCCAAAAATATAATTGAAGAGGATGATGGTAGATATAGCCATAATCGAAAGTGGACATATTTTGAAAAGACCCGACTTGAAAATCCAGATAGTGTCTATATCTTAAGTTCTGAAACAGGAACCGGCAAGACAACTTTTCTACGTTATTTACAAAAAAGAATCATCGAAAATACTAAATTAATACCAATTTTCTTAAATGCCGCCTCTATTGAAAATATAGATTTTATTAATTTCAATAAAGATAATTTTATTGCTAGCATCGCCAAGTATTTCACAGGATATCTTACTAAAGAAAACGAGAAAGATTTTTTTAAGAATCATTTTGATGACGTAATCTTTTTAATAGATGGTATAGATCAAATTACAGGATCCGGCACTGAGTATAGAATTCTGGTAGATAACTTGATTAGTATGGTTAAGAATAAAATAATTATTACTTCTCGGCCTTATGCTGTTATACATTATGAAACAAACCAAAAAGTTAATTTCTTAAGACTAAAGCCTTTTAATTCAAAGAATGTAGAAACTTATTTTGGACAGGATTATTTACGCGCCAAAGAATTATGCAAAACGTGCCAAGAAATGCTTCGTGTACCAATGTTAGCATATATGGTTCGTCAACTTATCGAAGAAGGAAGGGATTTACACATTAGGAATCGTACTGACCTCTACAAGAAATTTATAGAATATATTCTTATCGATGGATATGACCATAATAATGTCAACAGAAGTTATCATGAGGAAGTCAAAATTCCAAATGCTTTTAGGGAAGTATCATATAAGTCTATCGCACATTCAACTCCATTTTTACAAAAGATA
>CAZMPL010000276.1:0-5113 GCA_964567805.1 uncultured Pirellulales bacterium
TAAGAATTAAAACCGCCCGGAAACTTAACCGTTCTCCGACTAATTGTTTTCCGAGAAAATACAAAACGATTATAGCGAGAATTCTGCATAGCAGGGCGATTCCCTGTGCGGAATAAATAAATAGGAATAGCCCGCTTCCTTTGTAAAACAGGCCAGTTATTTTTGTTGCTGCTAAAATAAGCACAGGATAACCAGGATGCTGATATTCCTGAGCCATTGTCTGGGTCGGTGCCGCGGTAAATTTCTTCGCGTATTCTATAAATATAGTACTGTCTTTCGATATCACAACCGTCGTTGCAATCAGAAATATTCCAATACACATCGTGATTAAAATCAGGATAGTGACATTAATCAGATTCTGTTTTATAGAATATTGTTTCGAAATGTTATTAATGAGCATTTTCTCCTTTAATAACATGCCATGGCGTTTTTATCAGAATCCATGCATCCAGTGTAAACGACCAGTTCCTGACATAATACAAGTCGTAAACAAGTCTCTTTCTAAGCGAAGTGTCACCGCGAAAGCCGTTAATTTGTGCCCAGCCTGTCATTCCCGATTTAACTTTATGCCTGAGCATGTATTTCAAATATTGTTCCGAGAACTCTTTGACGAAGTTCGGTCGTTCCGGCCGCGGCCCGACAAGGCTCATCTGGCCTTTGAGAACGTTAAAAAGCTGGGGCAATTCGTCAATACTTGTTCTGCGAAGAAAGGCGCCGATTTTTGTTCGTCTCGAATCATTTATAGTTGCCCATTTCGGGCCGCTTTCTTCCTCGGCGTTTTCTTTCATGGTTCTGAATTTATAAATATTGAATTCCCTCTGGTCCATTCCAATCCTGCTTTGTTTATAAAAAACAGGGCCTTTGCTGCTGAACTTAATCATTAACGCGATAACAAGCATTGGAATAGAAAGGAAAATCAATATTATAAGAACAATTATAAAATCGAAAATCTGCTTAAGGATAATGTTGTAGCCGCTGAGAGGTGACTCGCCCGCGGAAAAAAGAACCTGTGAGCCGATTGGTACGACGACGGGATTACTCAGTGACAACAGGTTGCCCCAGTCGGGTATGATTCGTACTGTCACTCCCGCGTTTTGAAGTGCTTCAAGAACAGGATAGGCATGCTGGGCTTCGTTTCCTCCCAACGCGAGATACACTTCGTCAATTTGATTTTCTTTAACTAATTGAATAGTTTTTTCAAGTGGTCCATAAACGGGGCAGCCAAGTAATTCCTTTTGTGAATCATCTGCGTTATCATCAATAAAGAATGAGCATTTTAATCCGAGCCAGTTCATTTTCATAATGTCACTTACTAACTGCTGTGCTTGATGTCCCGCGCCTATTACGGCGTAGTGTCGAAGGTTATATCCTTTTTTGCGCAGATTTCTAACGATTGACATTGTGAACAAATGCGAAAAAGACAAACCAACAAAAAGAGTCGGTACGAAAAACACGGAAAGAATTCTCGTGTAAGGAGCATCGCCCATAATCGAAAATCGTGTTCCTAACGTGCCGTATAAAAAGGTGAAAACGAACAAGCCGCTCAGGACGCTTGCTTTTAAAGTATTCGTGAATAAATGGAACATATTCTGAACACGCTGCGGCTTATAAATTCCGGACCATAAGCAGGCGATGTAACAGATAAAAATGATTGGGAGAGTCAATAAAAGATGTTTGTTAAATTCAGGTATGCCGCGCTCGATACCGAATAGCCCGGAATAGAATCGAACGAAATAGACAATAATCCAGCACAAGCCGATTATTACTATATCGACAATCGAACGAAGCATAGAAAAAAATGCTGCATGTGTTCTAAACATAGATTCTATCCAAAAGTATTATGATAATTAACATCAAATCCGATATATTATTTTCTAAAAACGTTTCATTGTCAAAAAAATATTTACATCACGATTGACAATTCAACAAAATATGTGCTACTTTATGCACTTTCAATGAAAGAATATGGATAGATGAAAGACAAATGGTTAAGAAAATTAGTTCCTTCTGTACCTGTGCTTGCAAGAACTCCATTAGCGTTTTTCCTGGATGTTTGTGACAAATTTCTCAAAAAGCGGCATACTGAGTATTCACATTTGCCTCCGGCTTCTCTTAGAATGCGAATCGGAGTTGGAAACAGGATACTTAGAAATCATGCGCAATTTATCAGTGTCGGTAAACATTATGTTCAGGATATGACTCACAAGCAATTGCTGAACACAAAATCGCATGTTCTTGAAATCGGCTGCGGCTGTGGGCGTCTCGCGCTGGAATTTGCAAAAGTTCTTGATAGTGATGGTTACTATCTTGGTCAGGATATCGATTGCGAGATGATAGACTGGTGCCGGAAAAATCTTCAAAATGAAAGAATCCGTTTTGATTGTGCCGATATTTATAGCGCGGTTTACAATCCTCATGGTAAACATTTAACTGATTATCAATTGCCATTGGAAAATGACTCTGTGAATCTTGTTGTGGCGACATCTGTTTTTACTCATCTTTTATATCAGGATTTTTTTCATTACATGAAAGAATGTGGCAGAGTTTTATCCAAAGGTGGCTATATTTATGCTTCTTTCTTTATTATGGATTATATGAAATCATCTTTAGGTAATCGCTGGTCTTTCCAGCATAAAGAGAAAAACTGTTATGTCGAAAATCTTAAATACCCCGAAGCCGCGGTTGCATATGACCTTGAAGTTGTCCGAAACGCTATTTCCGCTAATAACTTTTCAATAACAGAAATTTGTTATAAAGATTCTGCGCAGCAGATTGTTATAGCGAAAAAAGAATAAGATAAAGAATATATAATCATAATATTTTTGATTTATACGCTTGAAGTAATATATAATATAAAAAAATGGCAATCTTAGAAAAATTAATGGGGATAATTTTTTGGAGGTAAATTGAAAATGAAAGCGATTTCATTAGCCATGTTTTTAACCGTATTATTGACAGGCTGTCCGGGGTCAGATAGCAAGCTTCAAGTCACGTCAAAATCATTGGAATGTAAATCGAACTTATCAAAATGGCTTCGTGACTGCACCAGTAAAATGGCTGAAAATCAATCGAACAAAATTCACATGTTTAATGGTATTGGTTCTAATGACGCAAAGTTTATTCCAAAAGATAATCCCGCGGAAGAGATTTTCCAGAAATGCCAGAGCATTCAGCCTCTTTCTGCTAAAGATGTGTCCGCCTATAAAAAATGCCTCGAAAAGTGTATTCAGGAAATGAAAAGTATTAACCGGGATTCCACTCGAAAAGAAGTAAATAAAATTTTTAAGCAAAATGGCGGCATATCTTCACCTCAAGCGGCGATATACAGCCATCCAATTTGTGAAGTTTTAAAAGTTCGTGTCGAATTTAGTGCCATGAAAGATGAGACCGGCAGAGCGAAATTCGATGAAAATGATAAGGTACTGGCCGTCTCGATACCATATCTTGGACTGTTTTCGCTGGATTAGAATTCAAAATTATTGTGAATATTTTAATTATATCGTACGTATAAGTAATAAAATATTTTGCGCTTAAATTCATTTCAATAAAAGCTTATTAGTCACTAAGTGTTTCAAATCACATGTTTTTATAATAACGGGTATGCTGGAAAATATATTTGCAGGTATTAAGGAAAAATTTTACCGAAAAGAAGTATCTTGACCATTCATAATTATTAGGTTAGGATTATTTGGTTTTTAGAAAAGTATTTTTCTAAAAGTAAGCTGATAATCGAGGTTCCTGTTTTTTAAAGGAGAATGGTCATGAGCAAGCACATCACACCCAAATTTGTTGTAATTTCAATTATTTTCAGTTTCCTGTTTTTATCCGCGTTAAGCGGCATCTGTACAGCCCAGGCAAGTCAGCCTGCGGTTGCGGAACAGCAGGTATATCCTGTTCCGCCGCAAGGTTTCGACCAGGTTCGAGATGGAATCGAAAAAGGAAAACTTGAACAAGTGGACTATAATGCACCGGCTGTTGCTGAAGGTTTAAAACGCTGGATGGAAGTTTATACTCCCGCCGGATATTCCAAAGATAAGAAGTATCCCGTGCTTTATATTTTGCATGGCATTGGCGGAAATGAAACACACGAGTGGACCGGCATGGGAGGCAATCAGGGTAGAGCCGCTGTAATTCTTGATAATCTCATTGCGGATAAGATGCTCGATCCGATGATAGTTGTATTTCCGAATGGTAACGCGACAACCGAGACCGGACGCGGCGGTGGTCGCGGTGCTCGTGCCATGATACCTAATCCGAACGGCATGTATTTAGCGGCCATGGCTGACGGAACTCCCGCCGCAGGCAGTGACGATAATGGCGCTGGTCGTGGACGTGGTATGGGTGGCGCTCGTGGTGGTGCAGGCGGAGCACGCGGCGGTCGGGGAATGCTTAGCGGCGGCTGGGGAGAGAACTTTACCAATGATTTATTGAAGGATATCATTCCTTATATCGAATCTCACTATTCCGTGTACACTGATGCCCAGCACCGTGCTCTGGCGGGTTTGTCAATGGGCGGTATGCAAACACGTTCGATTGCACCGGCTAACATTGACAAGTTTGCCTATATCGGCGTTTTTAGCGGCGGCACTATTACACCGGAAAATATTACAGATATGGATGCGTTTAAGAAAGCCGTCAAACTCGTGTTTATGAGTTACGGCGAACGTGAGGGCGGCTCAGCTAATATCAAGGCCGCAGTCGAATCTATGGAAAAAGCCGGTGTTCATGCCGTGGGTTATGTCTCAGCCGGCTCTGCGCATGATATGACAAGCTGGAAACGAAGCCTGTATTATTTCACTCCTCTGCTTTTTAAAGACAATGTTTCCGTTTCAACTTCAACTGCTTCAGGCGGCAAGTTCGTATTACGAGTCAATTGCGGCTCTGTTGCACCATACACGGACAAGCTTGGCAACGTCTGGGCCGCTGATCAGGAATCCGTTACTGATAATAAGTGGGGTGCGGTATCAGGCTCGACAATGGATCGAACAGGTCTTGGCGTGACAGGTAGTGACATTGCGACGATATATGAGACTGAGCGATACAGTGTGGATTCATACAAGTTCACTGTTCCTAATGGAAAGTACACCGTTCGATTGCATTTTGCAGAGACTTA
>CAZMPL010000277.1:0-5048 GCA_964567805.1 uncultured Pirellulales bacterium
GCCGAAACGGTAATTATATGAATGGTTATAGTTCCATACCATCATTTCATGAATCTTATACTGCTTATCGAAGTCAAATCTAATCCATACATTATTCGGATCATCCTCGCCTGTAGTTGCCCATTGACCATCTGCTGTCGAATGCGCGCCTGTATTAAGATCGAGACCGACTTCATTTACTACATCATTAGGATCCCGGCCACTTAAACTGCTAACCGCTGTAACCTTTATTGTATTCTTTGACAACATTTTCAAAGCGGCATCTTCAGTTGTAAAGCTCCAGATGTTTCCTTTAACTACTCCTGGTTTTGCTGGTTTATTTACTTCATCCACTCTCCAATAATAAACCTGTCCAAATTCAAGAGTACCTGGAACGAAAGTATTTGCGTCCAAAGGCTGACCAGCTGAAACGATTGTGCCAAGGGGCTCACTAATAGTCGCGTTTGTAACCTCATTTATATCTGTACCAAAGAATATATTGTGTTTATCAGCAGAGTCTCCAGGAGTCCATGAAAGAATAACATCCTGATAAACATCTTTTTCTTTATTTTGAGGCTGTGGTTTCCTGGCAATATTCAAGGCAGCACCAGATATCTGCTCAACTTCAAAACCATTCATAACAAAGAAAGCTGTACCTAAGTTAGTTGTTGAAGAGGTTATAGTGAATTCAAAAGCTACGTCATCTGAGCCATTGCTTGTAAACTCTGTAGAAAACCTGGAGATAGAATCAAAATCAGTAACGCTGTCACCACCGGAAGAATTGGTAATTTGCACATCAGCAGTGGTTTTTGTACCCAATGCATCCTTGACTGATACAGAAAAGACACCGGTTTGATCTATACCATCATGATGATAAGATACCCACGAATAGACTCCCTTTGGCAGGCCACTCAAGGTCAAAACCAATGGATTAGCATTGGACTCACGACCATCCGTTCCAATCCAATCCTGGATTAGGCTGCCATGCTCACCGGTATATGCGTATCGAGTATCAGTTGAGCGGTCATGCATCTGCATAACAGCAGCCAGAGCGTTACTTGGCCATGTCGGTTTTACTGCAACTGTAGTTCCAAACACATTAAACGATTTGCTTGTAAATGTATTGGCCACTTCAAGCGTTGCGGTATATGCCTCATAACCGCCTTCAACATCGCCGTTTGTTGTTGAAAAATCAACCTTAAGTTGAGCCTGTACACTACCAAAGCCAACAAATAAACACATTAAAAGTGTTACACAAATGAAATTTTTGCACATCATGCACTCCTTCTGATATAAAACAAAATGTGAAAATGTTTTCAGCTACGAGTTGAAAACATTGATTTTCAGAAATAAATCAAAATGTGATTATAGACATTTACCAAGGTATGAATTGAAGGTATGAAACTTCTAACACGCCCCTCTATAAACTACAAATAATCATTATTCTTGACTTCTTTTTGAGTTCTGAAGAATTCAAAAAAAAGCACCACAGGTTCTTTTATTATCTTAAAAAAAAAGGAAAAAGGAACCTCATTTTATTCCTTTTAATCCTCAATATGTGCAATTTTGTATTTTACGATTATCGGAGTGAATAATTTTTTCTATATTGCAAGGGACTTACACCTTTGGCTTGTTTAAAATATCTTGCGAGATTCTTCATATCAGAACATCCCATCAAGTAAGCTATTTGAGATACAGGCAGGTTCGTATCAACCAGCATGCGCGCAAGCTGGTCAATCCTTACATGTTTGATCTCTTCATGTACGGAACGTCCCAGAACATAAGTAAAACGTTCATACAAACTTCTTCTTGATATAGGGACAGCCTTAAGTACATCAGAAACCTGAATGACTTCTTTTCTCGCATATTTATGTATGTATTGCAGCGCTTGTGCGACGTAAGGATCATCAATCTTTAGAATATCAGTCGATTGCCTTGTAGCTACATACATTGTTGGCACGATGATATTTTCGTTATTTAAGATTTTTTCACCATTCATGAGCCTTTCGAGAACAGCTGCGGCCATATAACCGGCTTTTTCTGCACCTATGGCAATACTTGATAAAGGCGGAGTTGCCAGATTGCAAATTAAATCATCATCACCAAGTCCAATAATTGCAACTTCCCCGGGCACTTCAAAACCTCCTATTTTGCATGCTTCCAGAACATGCTGGCTTCTATCATCGTTACAAGCCATAAGCGCAATCGGCTTGGGTAATTTTTTGAGCCATTCGACAAGAATATCCTGTTCCTGTTCCCATGAATGTTTATATTCAGTTTTCGGCTGCTCATATTCATAGATATGAGCTTTAAAACCGGCTTTCTCAATCCTGGCACTAAAGCTTTTTCCACGCTCTCGCGACCAGTAATACTTGCTACCAAAGCCGCAATAACCAAAATGCTGAAATCCTTTATGCAGGAGATAATCCGCGGCCATTTTTCCAATAGCTTCATCATCTGTGACTATATTAGGTACGCCCGGAAAAAGCTCTCTGTATGGTGATACAACTACCGGAAGTCCCATTTCAAGAATTTTTTCAGTCAATTCCGAATTCTGCTGTTCACGAAGAATAATACCATTGATATCCAGATTTAAAAGATAATCGAGGTTAGCATTTTTCCCTTCACTATCCCAGTAAAAAGGTGCCTGTCTGTAAAAGACCCATTGGCCGTGAGTTCGAGAATATTTCGATATGCCTCTAATAATAGACCTACCGTACTTTCTCGATGTTTCCATCATTAAAAGAACTTTGAATATTTCCTGCATTTATAGCCCTTTAAGAATATAGATTATATATTTTCAATTTTATCTTATTGCACAAAAAGAAGAAAGAAAAATAACTAAATTATTAAAAGAGTGAATATTTTTCAAAAAATAATAAGTTTTTTCTTGTAATAACCTGAATTATGATTCATAATATGAATACGTATTCACATTAAAATGATAGGGTTTAAAATATGACAAATAAAGAATTATCACGAAAAGAACGCGAGCGTTTGCAGCGCAGGAATGAAATCCTTGGCATTGCTCTTAAGCTTTTTTCAGAAAAAGGCTTCCACAATGTCTCAATGCAGGAAATAGCAGATGTTTCCGAATTTGCGGTAGGTACACTATATAATTTTTTTGAAAGTAAAGAAACTCTATTTGAAGAATTGTTAAATGTTACAGGCCAACAGGCTTTAAATGAATTCCTCGAAATATTAAACAAGCCCGGCAGTGAAAAGGACATTTTGTGGGCATTTATTATGCATCAGCCAAAATTTCTTACAAAACATGGAAATATCTTAAAATTATATTTCACAGAAATCTCCGCCAGAAATTTACATTTTTCAAAAATTCATGACGTAAGCAATATCCCTAAAATAATTAACTTGAGATTATCCGAAATTATCGAACAGGGAATAAAGAAAGGTATTTTCCGCGAAGTTGACCCTGAAATTACGGCTAAATCACTTGGAGCAACTATTGAAACATTAATTTTCGATATCACAGAAAATGAAAATAACGAAGAAGTCTATAACAAATTTAAAAAGGTCGAGCAGCTATTTCTTGAAGGAATACTGCTTCCGAAGGAATCACATGCATAAAAAGATAAAAACAACAGGCATAGTAATTATATTTCTGTCATTAATTTCGGGCTGCCATAATAATTACAACAGCAAGGAAATTCGTGAACAACATGCAGGTAGTTACCCGGGACAATTAGCACAACGAACAACTGAAATCCTGGATAATAATCAGCCGTTGAACCTTGAAGAATGTATTCAAATTGCGATGAATAACTGCCTTTCGCTTAAAGAAACCGAAATCCAGGAACGTTTGTCTTTACTTGAAAAGAAAGTTTCTTTCTCGAACTTTCTTCCTGCCGTAAGTCTGAATTTTGACAAAAAGTGGTTTGATCCTCAACCGATGATAAATTTCGGTTCTACTGGTATTCCTATGCAGGACAAAGAAGTCAGAGAAATAACATGGGATATCCAATTATCGATTTTCAATCCAGCAACATGGTGCATGTACGCGATGTACACTCACGGATACGAAATATCAAAATTAGTAACAGAGTACACACGGCAGGCTATTGTATTGCAAATCACAGTACAATATTTCCAATGTCTGTCATTAGAAAAAACTCTTACAGTCTTAGAGAGCCAGTTAGAAGCCGCAAAAGCTGTACAAGTTGAATTACAGGCTCTTGTAGAAGAGGGAATAGCTAATGAATGGAGGATGGAACAGGCAAATGCACTTGTTCTGGCTCGTCAAACAGAAATGCAATATACCAAAAACTCTCTTAAACAGACAAAAGCAGAATTAATGTCAAATATGGGTCTATATCCCCTTTCAGAAGTCACTCTTGAACCACAATTAAATCAGCAGGTTCCGGACGGTTCCATCGAAGATTTAATAACTGAAGCACTTCTAAATCATCCAAGTATGGCAATCTCAGATAGAGAGGTAGCAATTGAAAAAGAAAAAATTAAAGCAGCTGTTACGGCATTTATACCAAACTTGTTCGGATATGCAAACAGAATTGACACTTCGGACTCACACCAGGTATTTACAAATTACTGGGTAGGCGGATTAAGTGCCGCAGTAACATTATTTGATGGCTTTGCAAACATTAATTACTACAAAGCCGCGAAAGAATTACGAGAAGCATCACTCCTCCGACGTGACCAGGCAACTATTACACTTATGATACAGGTAATACGTGCATCCGACCAGGTTCAAACAGCACAAGACAGAGTTAAACTGACGGAACAAATTGAAAAAGCAAGTGCCATGCATATGTCAGAAATACAAAAACAATATAAACAGGGACTAATTCAAACGAGTGACATGTTAACGATGACAGCCGAAGCGCAAAATGCAGAGGTCCAAAGTCTTCAGGCTCGTTTTCAATATCAAACATGTATTGCCATACTAAACAATGTTATGGGAAACACCAAAACAGTTTTCGAGGATTCAGCAAATGACACAAAATAAGTCAAACGAAAAGAAATTCACTATAGTCAACGTTATAGGTATTATTCTTATATTTCTTATTATCATAGGAATAGGAGGTTTCCTG
>CAZMPL010000278.1:0-5047 GCA_964567805.1 uncultured Pirellulales bacterium
TAAAGAAAGAATCAGTGTAAATCAGCGTTTATCTGTGGTTGCGTTTTTGATTTGCTCGGTTGCTTTTTGGAAGACTTCTTCGACTGTGATATTTGTGATACTGTGGTTTGGGTTTGTGCTTTTTATTTTCATACCTCTGGTAAACGGATCACGGGCAATCATACATTCGTTTCTGCCGTAAGGGGCTATTCTTGCTGGATTCGACCAGCTATACATTATTACCAGCGGCACACCAAGTGCGGAAGCGATATGTCCCGGGCCTGTGTCGTTGCTTACTACCAGTTTAGCCATTCGCAAAAGTTCGACTAATTCTTTAAGTGACGTTTGTCCCGCTAAATTAATAACTTCTGTATTTGCAAGACGATTTATTTCATCTGCTTTTTCTTTTTCCGATTTACTTCCAATCGCTATTATCGGGTAATTGTATTCAGCAGAGATTTTATCTGCTAATTGGGCGAATCTTTCAGCGGGCCAGCACTTTGATTCCTGAGCCGAACCCGGTATGAGAACGATGTATTTGCCTGGTTCGAGATTGTGATTTTTTAATATATTTTTAACTGAATCTGCATCAGTTTGACTCGAAGGGATTACAAATTCCGCTTTATCGTTTTTTGCACCGGCTGCTTGTATCATTTTCAAATATAAATCAACCAGATGGATGCACTCCAGATTATGTTCGATTTTGTCTGTATAAAAAAGATGGGCGAATTCTCTCGCGTTTGCGATTCCGTATCTTTTTTTACAGCCGGAAAGCCATCCCAGAAACGCGGATCTGAAAAGTCCCTGGAAGTCGAAAATAGCGTCAAATTTTTCTTTACGTAATTGCGAGATAAGAGAATGAAGCGAGCCGAATGCTTTCGTATTGGATAACGCTTTGCCTAAATGTTTGCGGTCGAAAAGAATAATCTCATCGAGATACGGATGATTTTCCAGAAGTGATGCAAACTCCGGCCTCACGAGCCAGCTGATTTTCGCGTTTGGAAAACTTTTTCGCAAAGCAGAAAGTGCGGGCAACGCAAGGACAATATCGCCTAAAGCGCTTGGTTTGATAATCAAAATGTTTTTCAGTTCATTTGGCATAAAACTATAATTTTAAACGAAATATTTATGATAAGCAATTACAAACTGGCTCTTTGTTGTCATACCTACGAAGGCAGACATCTATTATTGTAAGATTATGGTGGATTTCCGCCTGCGCGGGAATGACAGGGTCGGGCAATGACAAGAATATAAGTTTCCATGCTTGACATATAGGCACAAGGTCAATAAAGTGGTATCTATGGCAAAAAAGTTATATATAATCGATGGTCACGCACATATTTACGCCGCTTATTACGCTCCCATGCGGCAGAGGCTTACGAGTGCATCCGGCGAGCCTACCAAAGCAGTATATATTTTCACGCAAATGCTTTTCGGGCTGATACAACGGCAAAAGCCTGATATGTTAGTCGTTACGATGGATAGCAAAGTTCCTACTTTCAGAAGTAAAATTTATCCAGAGTACAAAGCACATCGGCCTCCAATGCCGGAAGATATGCCGAAACAGATTGAGCGAATCGAGCAGATTGTTAAAGCAATGAATATCCCGATTCTTCGTCTTGACGGCTTCGAAGCGGATGATTTAATCGGAACGCTCTCGAAAAGAGCCGCTGCTGATGGATACGAATCGCTAATTTGCTCGAAGGATAAGGACCTGCTCCAGTTGATTGATGATAAAATCAGTACCTATGATGTGAAAACCGATACAATTACTGATGAAAAAGCGATGATTGAAAAAATGGGAGTTAAGCCTGCTCAGTTTATCGATTGTCTCGCTTTGCAGGGTGACGCAGCGGATAATGTCCCCGGCGTTCCTGATGTCGGTCCGAAAACCGCTATTGACTGGATTCAGAAGTACGGCTCGATTGAAAACCTGTACGAACATATCGACGAGATAAAGAGTAAACGCGGCGATAATCTCAGGGAATTCAAAGACAAAGCTATGATGAGCAGGGAACTTGTCACGATAAAAACCGATGTGCCAATCGAAATCGATTATAAAAGATATGAATTGCAGAAATACGATGAGGTTGAACTCTCCAGGATATTTAACGAGCTTGGTTTTGTTCGTCTTCTTTCGCAATTCGGTCTTGAGACCGGCCAACCAGCCGCTGCTCAGGAGCCGCAGAAAGTTGGGTCACAGGCTGGTTTGTTTGAAACTGTAAGCAAGGAAAAAGATTATCAGCTTGTTGATACGACAGAGACATTTGAGAAGTTTTTCACTGAATTGAAAAAACAAAAACTGTTTGCGATTGATACCGAGACAACTTCAGTTAATCCGATGAGAGCTGAACTGGTTGGAATGAGTTTTTCCTGGAAATCCAATACAGGTTACTATCTTGCCATAAAAGCTCCGCTTGGAATAAAGCATCTTGATGTAAATAAAGTAAGAGAATCATTATCACCAATATTTGCAGATAGTGACATAAAAAAAATCGGTCAGAATATAAAATATGATATGCTCGTGCTGCAAAACGCGAAAATGCCTTTAAGAGGAGTGATTTTCGATACGATGGTTGCTTCGTATTGTCTTGATCCGGAGCGAAGTCACTCGATGGACAATATGGCGAGAGATTTTCTCGGGTATGAATGTATTCCGATTACGGCTCTTATAGGCAAAGGCAAGAACCAGCTTACTTTCGATATGGTCGATACTGCCGCCGCCTGTGATTATTCGGCTGAAGACGCGGATATTACATATCGCCTGTATTTATACTTTAAGGAAAAGCTTAACGCCGAGCCGAAACTGAAAAAGTTGTTCGAGGAACTTGAAATGCCGCTTGTGTCGGTTTTGGCGGCTATGGAATATAACGGAGTTTCACTTGATACCGATATGCTAAGGAAAATGGCGAGTGAAATCGCTCAGGAACTTAAGGGAATAACGGACAAAATTTATGAGCTGACTGGAGAAGTATTTAATATCGATTCCCCGAAACAGCTTTCGGAAATTCTTTTTGGCAAGCTCAATCTTCCGCCTGTTCGTGTAACAAAATCCGGCCAAAGTACAGATGCTTCTGTATTGGAAGAATTGGCCGGCCAGCATCCGGTTATCGAATATCTTCAGCAATATCGTATGCTAACCAAACTCCAAAGTACTTATATTGAAAAACTTCCTTTGCTTGTAAATGTTAAAACGTCACGGATTCATACTTCGTTTAACCAGACTATTACATCGACAGGCAGGTTGAGTTCGAGCGATCCGAACCTGCAGAATATTCCAATACGGACTGATTTGGGAAGCAAAATACGTTCGGCTTTCGTTCCGAAAAATAAAGGCGATTTGATTTTAAGCGCGGACTATTCGCAAATCGAGTTGCGTTTATTGGCGCATTTTTCAAAAGATAAAGCCTTGATGACTGCTTTCGAGCAGGATAGAGATATTCATGCGTTCGTTGCTTCGCAGATTTATAATTGCCCGATAGAGGAAGTGACAAGTGAAATGCGTTCCCGATGCAAGGCGGTTAACTTCGGTATAATTTACGGGCAGGGTCCTTTCGGATTGTCGCGAACTATAGGGATAAGTCACGCTGATGCGAAACAGTTTATAAAGGACTATTTCGAACGATACAGTACAATTCGCGATTTCTTCGATAAATGTATTGCCAACACGAAAAAGACCGGATACGCCGAAACTATCATGGGACGAAGAAGAGCGATTACTGATTTGGATAGCAGGAACGCGGGAAAGCGTTCTCAGGCCGAGCGGCTTGCGGTCAATACTGTAATTCAGGGTTCGGCGGCGGATTTGATAAAAGTCGCGATGATAAAAATCCAGAACAAAATAGAAAATGAAAATTTACCGGTGAAAATGATTCTCCAGGTACATGACGAACTTGTTTTCGAATTACCTGCTTCTGATGCTGAAAAATATTCGAAGTGGATTAAGTCGGATATGTCAAATGCACTTGAACTTGATGTGCCTCTTAAAGTCGATGTTACAATCGGTCCGAGCTGGCAGAAAGGATAAAAGATTAAGATTCTAAATATCTTTTTTCTTTCTAAGCAAAGCAAAAAGGTGTAAAATATTGTATGTAAATGAATTGTGTATCTAAACTCAAACTGACCGCTGCTCTCTGTCATACCCGCGAAGGCGGGTATCCAGATAAGTTATTGCAAAAGTGGATTCCCGCCTGCGCGGGAATGACATGCGTCTGTTTATTGCTGTTATGTATATAGTTATGATAATTATTCTTCATAAATCAGTCAGTTTAAGTATCTTAAAAAAAAAGTGAGAAAATTTAGTGGAGGTACTTCTGTGAATACTAAAAACAATTCAAATATAAAAAAACATTTCTGCATAATTCTTCCTGTCATATTTTCATTAATTTTCATCGGGTGTTCACGAAAAAAATCTCCTGAGAATAATAATATAAATACTTATGACGTAAAAGTTCTTGTTCTGGATGATTGCGGCGTAGCAAGTGAAGAAAATGAACAATCCCAAACAGATGAAGTTTTAATGCTGGATTCGCAAGGTAATCTTATAAAGAAAATCGATGGATTCCAGGTTAAAAAAGGTAATGGCGAGAATAAAGCTATAGCAGTTTCTGAGGACGGACGTTTTTTCGCTGTATGTGAAGATAACGCGAGAAAGTTCAGTATATATGAAACTTCCACAGGTAAGGAATACTGGTCACACGTCTGGGCGGATCGAGTAGTTCATATAGCGGCTTTTTTTAATGGAACATTATATACGGCTGGAACTCGTTTTATTATGTCTGTTGATGTAAATGAAATAGGTAAAAAAGATATAGAAGAAATTAAGAAGTATTGGAATGGTGTATGGCTTGATATTGCGTTCGATAAAAATAATAACTCTGTTTGGGCTGTCGGCTCGGTTATACGAAAATATAATCCTGATTTTGAACAGGAATTTCAAATTGGTTCAATTTTGGGTAGTTCAGTAGGGGGTGCGTTTTCGATTGATATTACATCGGATGGCTCTGCATGGGCAGCGATTCAGGAAGTACTTGATAGTAACGATACTGGAAATCAATTACTTAAGATT
>CAZMPL010000279.1:0-653 GCA_964567805.1 uncultured Pirellulales bacterium
ACTGAGCCGCCGGTGACGTGGATTTTTTTCTTGAGAGGCACATAGCCGGATATTTCTTTTATGTGTGACTTCTGGTATTCGCATAAGCCGCGGATAAGAGCCGCCATCATTTCCTCGCGTGTTGTCTGGCGTGTCAAGCCTGTAAACTCCGCTTTCAACGGTTCACGCGAATATCGCGAACCCATGAGGTACGGCACATATCGAACAGAGCTTTCCTTCTCAAGCCATTGCTCAATCGAATCGGACATGAACTTATTGTAGAATTCTTCCGGTTTCATCTCGCTGCAAAATACACTTTTGAACCAGTCGAGTGCGGTCCCGCCAGCGTTTAATACATGTAATGTCACCCATCTGTCGGGAACTACATGCGCGCGGACGTTATAGTTAGCCGAGCCAAGGCACTTGTCAAGACAGATAAGAGTTATCTCGCATGTGCCGTTCACATTTATAATGTCACCCGGTTTCTGAACGCCGACTGAATACGCGGCGACAGTCGCGTCATTTCCGCCAATAAGTACGTGCGGCTCTTTTTTTAATCCTAATTTTCTGGCAAGCTCCGGCAAAACTTTTCCTACGCTCTCATAAGCGTTTATTATTTCCGGAAGCTGGTTCATCGAAATGCCGAAAGTTGTCGCGATTTCCTCGTTCCAGGT
>CAZMPL010000279.1:663-4699 GCA_964567805.1 uncultured Pirellulales bacterium
CTTAATGAAGCAGACGACGGATCAATCGCAAAATGACCAGTCAGTTTAGCGGCGAAATATGTATTCGAATGGCCGAACATATACGCTTTCTTAAAAACGTCCGGCATATTTTCCTTTAGCCATAGAAGGCTCGCGAGAGAACACCCACCTGCTACCGGCATATTAGCCGTGTATTGCAGGAGTGTCTTTTCGCCGATAGTTTCGATTATCTTTTTCGCCTGCTCATTGGAACGCTGGTCGAGCATGAGAATCGCCGGATAAAGTGCGTTCGCATTCTTATCCATCACGGAAAAACCGGGAGTTGTACCCGACAACGAAATGACTTCCACTTCGCCGACAATGTCCTGCATTGCCTTGCAGCCGGACGCGAAAGCCGCGTCCCATTTTTTCTGCTCGATGTCACCGAACAGACCATCGTTATAAACGTTTACTTTGTATTCCTGTGAAAACTGCCTGACAAGTTCGAGCTTGCAATCGACTATCCGAAACGCGCCGATTTTCATACTTGTCGTGCCAATATCAACCGCTAATATCATATTAAAAACCTTCTTCTCGCATAGCCTGTTTAATTTTTTCTATTCCATCTTTTGTTATTTCTTTTAAAGGATGTCTTGGGGAACCACCTTTGTAGCCGCAAATATCCATCGCGGCTTTCACACCCGAGACGCCCCACGAGCCGGAAATCGCCTGGTTCAGCCTGCTTAATCTGAAATGCAAATCCATTGCCTGTTCGTAATCGCCCTGCCGGAATAAATTGTATATTTCGCAGCAGACATCAGGCATAACATTCGCAGTGGAAAGCGTTCCGCCTGATGCGCCGAGATGCAATGTCAGGTAAAAGAAATCAGCGGAACCGGCCAGCACGCTGAAATCATCGTTCGGGTCAAGAACAGAAAGGAACTTGGCCGGACCTGTGGAAGCGGAATCTTTCATGCCGACAATATTCGGATGCTTCGAAAGTTCCTTAACTGTCTGCAGCGGAATTGTCACGCTATTCGCGAAGCCCGGTGCGTTGTAAAGCAGAACGGGAATATCAATCGAATCGGCTATGCGTACAAAATAATCTTTCAGAGTCGCACCGTCCATACGTTTTCCAAAATAATGCGGCGTAAGAACGCTCACGTAATCGAAACCCATTTTCGCGACTATTTTCGATTTTTCTATTGTCTGAAAAGTCGATTCGCAGCCTGTCCCGACCATTATGACTTTATCGCCTTTTGTCTGGGCAAATACTTCAAGAACTTCTATTTGCTCTTTGTCGGTAAGGCTTTTGTTTTCGCCGTTCGAGCCGAGCGCAAGATAACCGGTCAATTCCGATTTACCGAGTTTCTGTAAATTTTCCCTGAGGTAATTCAATTCCACCTTATCATTAACAAAAGGTGTCACGACAGGAGCGAAAACTCCTGAAAGTTTTTTTCTGTTATTTGTCATCTTATATTTCCTGTATTAATTAACGTCCCTCAATATATTGCTGAATAAATTCTTTTGATGGTGCCTCGTTCGGGTCTTTAAAGAATTTTCCCATATTATCGACATTGTCCTTAAGCCACTGAGTAAATTCCTGGTTCATCTGTGGAGTAAAGTTTCCATCTGCCTGCTGTGCGGTAAATCGCCCTTCCATCACGCCGATATGAGCAAAAGCATCTCTCAGGCGTGTTCTTTCCGATTCTATAACAACCGACTCGGCCAAATGCGGCGGAATAAATACTATGCCCATCTCTTTAGCGAGAACAATGTCGCCCGGCATTACAGTGACATAACCAAGCTGAAGAGGACAATTCAAACCCATCATCATATTACTGGAATTCGATTGCGGGCGAAAATCTCTAACAAATACGTTGAAACCTTCTATCGATTTATTACCCTCAAGGTCACGCAATGTGCCCCAGATGATTGCACCGTTACCTGAATGATGATAAATCGAGGTACCGAGGTTATCACCTACATGCGATGCATCAAGAATCGCTTCACAAACATTTGCGACATATACGTCACCCTGCTGGAGCATATCAATTCCCCATGTGTATTGTCCTGAGGCGCGATTATCCGCACGGCCCTGCTGACTGATGGCCTGATTAATATCCGGACGCAATGGCATGAATTGAGCGGTCATTGCTCTGCCGCAAACAGTGACATCAGGATGCATAGGTTTCATTGTGCCGACATATTGATTGTCATAAGAGCCTCCGCCGCCAATGCCGCCTCTCATCATACCCGCTCCGCTGCCTCTCATTGCGGTTCCCATTGCAGCGCCGCCTCGCATACCTGCACCACTACCTCTTGTATTAGCACCTGTCTCTGTACCGTAGGTATCATTTGTATCGCTTATTGCAGCCCCCCCAAACATAGCTCCCGGAGTTCCTCGCATACCTGCTCCGGCACCAGCGGCACCACCTCTTGCGCCGCCACCGGCCGAGCCTCTCCGAACAAATTCCCAGGCTTCTGTAATAGTGACATATCTCATTCTTTTTACAATGTCATCAGGTACCTTTGGGCGGCCATCAGGGAAACGTTCTCCCTGCCAGAGTGGAGAATATTGAATCATCTCTTCCTTAGTCAGTGACAAAGGCTGCGCCTTAAGTGAAACTGAAAAAAAGACAGAAAGAAGAATGACAGTTGCAAAACATGCGAAAGTGGTTGTCTTCAGGTTCATTACAATAGCCTCCAAAAATATTTATATACCTATACGGAAAACAAGCAAAGAATTACTGATTATGCTTTGCCTGGAACTATACTATGTCCTGATTAAATATTTTTATAGCTTGATACGTGTGTAAAATCAAGCGAAAAAGATTTGTTTGACTGATTGTGCAGAAGAAACCTGATGTATTTTTTTCTCGCCAGATAATTGCCGGGTATTCTCTCGTTTATATATTCGACTATATAAAGTCAATTAAATCCTGATGCCTTATACTATGTCTTAATTGAACCTTATAATTTCTTTTTCTAATCTTACTTTTGAGGACTGTTCATTTTTTATCTCAGAGAATCTGCTTTTACAGGTCCGGCAGTACAATAATCTTATTTGATTATTTATTCCGTGCCAGCCGCATATAACAAGATTTTTCCCTTTACGTTTGCCATAATCCTGGCATTTTTTATTCTGACAACTCAAATTAGAGAGAGTCTGCATTGTCTGGACTCCTAAATTCAAATCTTATACTTTGTGAAATTGAAGTCCAGTGCATATGAATTTTCAGAAAACAACTGATGTTATTAGTCAAATGTGATAATTTTGAGGATAATATCTTATTCATAAATAATTTATATATTTATAAAGAAAGAAAATAACAAAAATATCCTCTTTCTAATATTATGCCTGACTTCATTATTTTTACGAAACTAACGGGGTTATTTTTGGCCCCGTTCAAAATCATATCGGTAAAATTAGTTAAAAATATTAAGTTACATTTAAAGAATTCACATATATCGCGTTAAATATGAATATTTTACCAAAACCCAGGTTAAGAATGCACTTTTTTTAAACGATAAATTCACAAGCGAAGGAATATTGGAAACAAACTATGAGGTATCCTACAGGAAAAGAGGATACAGGGCTGAGGTGCGGAGGGAGAGGAAAAAGCGAGATATCCTCAGCCCTGTGAATGTACTTTATATGTTACTATATTAACTTTTAATATTTAATACTAATCGATTCTAAAACAGTTCATTTTCTCGCGGTTTTTATTATTTTAATTCCACCAGCTTTATCATCAATTACTATGATAATTCAAATCCCTGTTTCTGTCAACAAGAATTTTTATAAAAAAATATTTTTTTTACATTTTTTCAATCTTCACATTTCATATAGCTTTTTTTATTAAAAACCGAAAAATCGGGCTGGGGCAAGGAGGAAAGGAGAGTTGAAAAACCCCAGCCCGTAATCCGTTTAAATTTCATACGTATCGTCTCAATAAAAGTTCATCTTTCAGTATTGTTTTTACAGCCGGAATATAAAAAACTCCTGTAGTAACTGAACTTTTGCAAAATTGAGAAAAGACATATTTAAAGAAAGGAAAAATGGCTTTTCTTGAAA
>CAZMPL010000279.1:4709-5039 GCA_964567805.1 uncultured Pirellulales bacterium
TCATACGAATAAAATAATAAAAGGTTCACTATTTATTTTAAGATTTATTTTTTCCTGTTCTTTATTAGAATTATACCCTCAAAAGGGTCAGAAAGCCAGTAAAAACTTAACAAACTTCAGCCATTCACACAAAAGCTGCTTCACCTCATTGCGTGGACTGAAAACAGGATTTTTCTGTAAATGTTTAGAAAAATCTTAATTTTTGAGGTGTTTGTATCAAATATCCCAAAACAAATATGCCCTGTAAATCCTTGACGAAGAACACTTTTAAGGTTATCTTTTGTTCATAATTATCGAATGGAAGATGTCAGTTTTTTTTATGAAAATAAT
>CAZMPL010000280.1:0-4976 GCA_964567805.1 uncultured Pirellulales bacterium
TGCAAAAAATTTGAAAACTCCGCCGTATCTGATAGGTTTCAGGCAATCAGGTAAATTGTCATAAGTTATATATTCATCTATATTGGTATTTGAGCTATCGAAAGGATAATTTTCATAGTAAGTTTTCATCCAGTCTCGAACTGCCTGTATATCGAGCCTGCTTTTTATTCTGTCTCTATAGCCACATAAAAATGGGTGACTCGAATTATATAACTTTAGCTTTATATCAGGCGGCATGAAAAAGAAAATGAAAAAATAACTGACAGGCATACTTCAATAAAACTAATAAGTGTCTTTTTCTTTGTGTTTTTATTAATCAGCCTTACGAGGCTTATGAAGATAAAGATTAGAATCAAAATCATGATGGGAAATATGCCAAGTGCAAGAAAATGTAACATTAAATTCATTCTTCCCCAGAGATAATATATAATCCCAAAAGGAAAAAGAATTGTAAGTATAATTAAAAGGGCAATGAAAAAAATATCTCTTTTGTGTGATTTCGGAGCAACTTGATTTTGTGCAGAATTTGTTATGTTATTTTCCATGGATATTAATTATATCAGTTTTTGCTATTTAAAACTTTACCTTGATAAGCATTATAATCTATTGTCAAATCAGGTAAATCTTTTTGGACCGCGTCAACTTGTTCTTTTGTTATGTTCGGACAATTTACTATTCCAAGCCATTTCAGATTAAAGAGTGTATTGAGTGGTGTAATATCTGATATTTTAGTATCTGTCATCCATAACTCCTCAAGATTATATAAATCCTCAAGCGGCTCAACATTAGTTATCCGGGTATATCTGAGATTTAGAGATCGAAGATTAGTAAGTTTCTTTAGCGGCGTAAGATCAGACACGATAGTTCCTTCAAGGTCCAGTGTTCTAAGTTGCATAAAATATTCCAAAGGAACAATGTCACTGACCTTTGTCCCTTTCAAATGTAAGGAAATGATTTCAGTGAGATTTCGTAAGGATTCGATGTTACTTACTAGCGTGTTATTAAGATCTAAGCTTGATAAGTTAATTAATTCTTTTATGGGCTCCAGATTATTAATGGGTACATTATTGAATGAAAGACTTCTGAGATTCTTCATGTCCCTTAGAGGTCCCAGGTTATTTAAGGGGCTATCTGTAATAGATATGCTTCCAAGGTTTCTTAAATTTTTTATAGGTTCAAGATCAGATATATTTGTATGTGAAATAAAAATATATTTCAGAAGAGTAAGTTCTTTGATTGGTGTAATATCTTTTATCGAAGAACCGGAAAGACTTAAAGTTTCTAAATAACTTAGATTTCCAATTGGTTCGAGGTCTGAAGTTTCGATATCATAAATGTAAAGATTTTGAATATTTATTAAATTCTTAACTGGACTAAGATCGGATATATTGCAATTGAGAACCAGTTCTCGTAGATTGACGAGACCTTCTATAGGTTCAATGTTCTTAATTAAATCACCTCCGAGTTTAAGTTTTTTAAGTTGTGTCAGTTTTTCTAAAGGAGCCAAATTCACTTCTTTTACTTTTATGGATTTAAATATACGCAGTGGATTTAAAGCACCAAGTAATTCCCAAATTTTCATCCATCCCGGCATATCTTTTGGGTATGAACTTGGATAAAGATCCAGTTCTTTCAGGTTTGCGAATTTCTCGAGAAGTTCTATATCAGAAAGGAATACTACTGGTAAACTAAGCTCAGTGACTTTTGAAAAATCCTCTTCAGAAAATTGGTTCGGACTTTTGTGGAGAGCAAATGCGGCTGCTTCGCGGATATTATTCTCGCTGAACTTTTTATACATTTTCTTTTCAACAATGCCGGTTGCATTGAAAATTAACGCCAGAATAATCAACGCAAGAAGGATTCTGTAGCGCCAAAAAGGCTGCTTTTCGTAGCTTCTAAGCTGTTTCCTTGTTTTTTCTTTATTACTCATTAAAATCCCTTGAAAATCTCATTTTTTGATATTATCAGAAAAGGAAGGAGTTGACCAAGGCAAAAAAGTGATTATCACTGTAAATATATAAGAAATGCTAAAAATCAAGCTGGGACGCAACTTATCCATATGTTGCGCCCCCAGCTACCCGCTAAACCCGCAAAAAGCACTCAATACGTGGCCTTAAGGGACGTATTATCCTCATGGATAAAAAATAATTGTCTATATATAAGGCTCATTTCGAGGCAAAAATGTTGACTATAAAATTGAGATTTTTTGAAAATTTTATATTTTTTTGCCTTTTGACCTGTTTTTTGCATGAAAAAAGGTATAATCGCAGTATGAAAAGCCATTATTGACTTTTTTCCTGATTCGGCTATTATTTCTTAACAAATTCGTGGTATAACTGACTTTTGTCAATTTTAAAGGAAATGTAACATGTATAAGATTTTTATGTTAATTATGATACCTGTCCTGGCGCTTGGATGGTTTTTTTATTGGCGTTGGGACAAAAAAATGGCAGAAGAAGAAAAAAATCGGCCAAAACCTGTTTCCAAGAACAAAAAAGAGGTTTCCGAATGGGCTGAGAAAATGGCGAATTTCGAATCGCCCGCAGAACAGGCTCGAAAAAGAAGGCTTGAGCAGGAAAAACAATGGGAGGAACAAGAAAAGAAGAGGAATGAAGAAGAAAAAAAACGGGAGCAAGGTAATTAGCAAATCCATAAATAATAAAGAGTTATAAAGATAATTTAAAATCTGAGAAGGAAAAGAATGGCGTCAATTTTCATTGGGGAAGATTTTCTTTTACAAACCAAAACAGCCAGAAAGCTGTATCATGAATACGCGGCTGATATGCCGATTTACGATTATCACTGCCATCTGCCCGCAAAGCTGATCGCCGAAGACTACCAGTTCGCAAATATAGCACAGGCATGGCTTTACGGCGATCATTACAAATGGCGGGCAATGCGAACCAACGGCATAGCGGAAAAATACATCACAGGCAACGCAGGCGATTTTGAAAAATTCGAAAAATGGGCGCAGACCGTCCCTTATTGCCTCGGCAATCCCCTGTATCACTGGACACATCTCGAACTAAGAAAACCGTTCGGAATCACAGACAAGCTTTTAGGCCCGGACACCGCAAAGGAAATCTACGAGCAAACCAGCCGGATGCTGAACTCAAAAGAATTCAGCGTTCGTAATATCATCCGCAAAATGAACGTTAAATTAATCTGCACAACCGAAGGCCCGCTCGATACGCTCGAATATCACAAGAAAATCCGCTCAGATGGTTTCGAAGTCGCCGTTCATACCGCTTTGCGAGCCGACCAGGCTATGGTGACGGAAAACATTCCGAATCTCCAGAAGTTCATAAAAGACCTTGAGAAGGCCAGCGGCGTGGAAATTAAAAATTACCGGCAGTATCTCGAAGCCCTGCAGAACAGGCACGACTATTTTCACGACAACGGCTGCCGACTTTCTGACCACGGCCTTGATATCACATACGCAGAAGATTATACCGAAAACGAAATATCGAAAATCTTCAATAAAATCCTCACCGGCAAGAGTTTGGATTCGCAGGAATCGCTGAAGTTTAAGTCCGCCATTCTGTTCGAGCTTGCACTTATGGACCATGCGGCGGGGTGGGTACAGCAATTTCACCTCGGCCCGTTGCGCAATAATAATACGAGACTTTTCAAGCTAATCGGCCCGGATACCGGTTTTGATTCGATAGGCGATTACGAGGTTGGCCGGCCGCTCGCGAGATTTCTCGATAAGCTCGACACGAACGACAAACTCGCCAAAACAATCCTCTACAACATTAATCCTCGCGATAACGCCCTGATTGCGACAATGATAGGCAACTTCCAGGACGGCTCCGTACCCGGCAAAATACAGTTCGGCTCCGCATGGTGGTTCCTCGACCAGAAAGAAGGCATGGAACAGCAGATTAAATCGCTCTCAACCATGGGCCTCTTGAGCAGGTTCGTAGGAATGCTCACCGACTCACGCAGTTTCCTGTCGTATCCGAGACACGAATATTTCCGCAGGATTCTGTGCAATATGTTAGGCAGCGATGTAGAAAGCGGCCTGCTCCCGAACGATTTGGACCTTATAGGAAAAATGGTCGAGAACATCTGCTTCAACAACGCCAGGGAATACTTCCCAATGGAAATAAAATAGTCGTTAGTCGCTCGTCGTTAGTATTTAGTTTTTGGAATTGGCTTTGTTTTACATCGAAGTATTTTTTGATGTCATTGCGAACGAAGTGTAACAATCTTCTATCAATTGAAATCTCATTTCATTCTTAACTTTTCACTTTGAACTTTTTACTTTAAAAAAGTAGTACTATCTCTATAAATAGCGACGGGGTGGCAGCCTCAAACGCAGTTTGGGGATGGCTTTCATTAGATTGTCTTCTTGTCACGTTGCAGCTTAAGCGAAGCCGGATGTTTTTACATTCAGTCTCCTTTCTTATGTCTTGGGTCTCTTGTCTTTGGTCTGTAACAAATTGGCTTTGTTTCACAAGCACGCGCATAAGGTTAAGGTGCAAAAGTCATAAGTAATTTTTAGCCTTACGCTCTTTTACCTTTTGCTCTTTTGCCCTTCTTTAATTTGGCTTTGTTTCACGAAAAGTGCGTAAGGTATATGTGAATAAGTCATAAGTTCTACTGTTTCTCTTTCGGAGCCCAAGGGGCCTGTATTCTGTTTTTGCATTCTATTTTCACCTATTCACAATTCACTGAATACTATTCACTGTTTTTTGCCTGAGCAAAAAACACACGTCTCTCTATAAATAGCGGCAGTGTTGCGTTTTTGATTGAAAACTGCGCCAAAAATGAGGGTAGTGACATAAGCCAAAATCGCTAAGTCCATATGCGGCCTGAAATAAAAATTATTTTATTTTTTTCAAGATTTTTTATACCCCGTTGCACTTTTGATTGAAAAGTACGCCAAAAACAAGGGTACGCAAAAAATATTTAACCGCAGATTAACACTGATTTTCACAGATTTATAAAACTATGTCATTGCGAGGAGGCCG
>CAZMPL010000281.1:0-4921 GCA_964567805.1 uncultured Pirellulales bacterium
TCAAATTTGAAATCTCAAATTCCCCCATCCCTGCGCTCAGCAAAATGTAAATAACCCATTTTCAGGACTGATAAGCAGGAAGAAATTTAATTTTATTATAGTTTTTTATCGGCTGGTCCCATAAAAGTATAAAGTTTTGGACTATTTTATGCCGAAAAAAAAATATAGGGTATTTTGCTATTATTAATGTTGAAAACGGCATTTTTTTACATAAAATACCTTACGGGTATGCGAAAAATGACATACTCTGGTTAAAAAAATGGATTTTTTAATATAATTACGCAGGGTTTGGAGAAAAATAATGAAAACCATAGCGATTGTAAACCAAAAAGGAGGTTGTGGAAAAACAACAGTATCAATTAACCTGGCCAGCGCTCTTGCTGAACTCGGCCAGAGAGTTCTTCTTGTAGATATGGACCCCCAGTCGCATTGTGCGGTTGGCCTGGCCGTACCTGAAGAACAAATCGAACAAAGCATCTACGACGTGCTCATCAGCAAATCGAAAAATGAGCCGGTAAAACTCACAGAAATACTCTGGCAAATCAGCGACGGTCTCGAACTCGCTCCGGCAAGTATCGACCTAGCCGCGTTCGAACAGCAAATGGCTGGAGTCTTGGACCGCGAAAGCTGCCTTAGAGATACACTCAAAGAATTCGAAAACGATTATGACTATGTCATAGTCGATTGCCCGCCCGCGGTTGGCCTGCTTACATTCAACGCTCTTAGAGCTTCAAGCAATGTTATCGTTCCGGTCGAAACAGGTTACTTCGCACTGCATGGCCTGAGCAAACAGCTTGAAACCTTAAACGTGTTATACAAAAAATCTTCACAGGACATGAGCGTGAGAATTCTCGCAACTATGTATGATATCAGGACAAAGATGGCACGAGAAATTCTCGCCGATTTGAGAACTCACTTCGGTGATAAGATGTTCGAAACAATCGTGACATTCAATACGAAAATAAAAGAAGCATCGAGCTTCGGCCAGCCGATTGGCGAATACGACCCGGCAAGCAAGGGACATAAGGATTTCCGCTCACTTGCTTCGGAAGTAATAAGTACAAAAGTAAAACAGCAGCGTCACGAGTTCGTAAATTCTCTCTCGGAGCAGCTTGATTCAATCAGCTTAACCGCTAACGAACTTCTCGAAGCTACGAAAAAACCGGTTGAACCGAAAATTGAAATTAAATCCACACCGAAAGTCGAAGTTAAAGCTGAACCAAAAGTCGAATTCGTGCCGCAAATCGAAATGCAGACCGCTGGTGACAAATTAGAGATTGCTTTCAATGAAAACGATTTCGCCTCTTCAGAAGACCAGGCATGGAAAGAGCTCGAAGAAGAAGTGATAAGCTACCAGGAACACAAAGAAGAAGAACTCGAGAAAATCGAAGCCGCGGCCGTAGAAGAACCAAAGCAGACTATGGAAGAGAAACTTTCCGATTACTACGGCGTGGACCAGGTACACGACGCGGTTGTCTTCGTGACATTGTATCCGCGTGCTGAAAATGTCCAGATTGCCGGTGACTTCAATAACTGGCGTCCCGAACTTACGAGAATGCAAAGAGTCGGTGAGAGCGGCGTATGGCAGACTAAACTCGAACTGCCAAACGGTAAGTATCGCTATCGTTTCGTAGTGGACGGACATTGGCAGCAGGACCCATACAACGAGCATACTGAAATAAATCCGTACGGCGAACTAAACTCCGTTTTTGAAGTAAAATAGAACTATTCTAAATCTCTTAATTACAACAAAAACAATTCTACTGTCAGGGATATGAGCAAAACTCATATCCCTTTTTTATTTATCTCGCCACGACTCGTGCTTCGTAGCAAGACTTCGCAGAGTAGCAAGGACACGAAAATTTATCCGCCTCTGGCGAAAACACGAAGAAAAAGCCTGCCATGGCGTAGTCATAGACAAAGCCAGGTCATTCCCGCAAAGGCGAAAATCCAGTTTCATTATTTCTTCAGAATGTAGGATGGGCTTCAGCCCATGCTGTCGTATTATTGTTTATCCGCAGATGAACGCAGATTTTCACAGATATTTTAAAAAGGTAGGCCCCTTGGGCTCCCAGGGAGGTGCGTGAAACGCACCATTTTAATATTTCTTTAGACACGGATTTACAGGATTGACACTGATTATTAACTTTGTTATTCCTGATTTAAATAATGTACCAGACACCGTTTATTTCCCCCATTCAGAAATTAAGCCATAAAGTCTCCTGTTTACGTGACTTTTTTCGTCCTCCAGCAGCATGATTAGCGATTTCGAATTCTACACAACGCCATGAATTGAATATATCTTCATATAGCTTTGATGGGTATCCACTAATTATAATTTTGCTAGTACATTTTTTCAGCGTTTCACCAAGTTCAATATGCTGTTCCTCTGTCATTTCTACTCTATAGATATCTCTACTATTGATTGCACGTGTTTCATGCAGATAAGGGGGATCGCAATATATAAGAGTATCTGGGTGATCAAAACGTTTTATTGCTTTGATTGCAGGTTGTGATAGAATTTGAACACGCCTTAATCTATCTATTATTTCAGGAAGCTGATCTATTGCTGACCACCAAGCATTCACATCACCTGCCATTCCTCCTCTCGCCCTCTTAGTTGTATAGCTCCACGATTTTCCTCTTCCTCCAAAAGATTGTCTCCATCGCACAAAATCACATATGGCTTTATCAATATCATTAGCATTTTTTGGGTAAGTATCAGCACATTCAAACTCATATTCACTGTATGGGATGAATTGCAAACGTTCGATAAACTCACGTCCATTTATTTGTAAAACTCTAAACCATTGTAAGCTTCTACCTCTGAAGGGATTTTATTTAACAAAACAGAAGCAGCGCCACCAAATGGTTCAAGGTATATGCGATGAGGAGGAAATAAAGAAATAATACGTTTTGCCAAGTAATATTTCCCACCATGCCATTTTAGCGGTGGTCTTAGTACCATATATTTTCATCCATGTAAAAAGAACAAATCTCTTTGTTAACAATTAATACTAAGCAACACGTTCTATATTTAGTAAAGGTTGCCATTGTCTTACAAGTACAATCTCTAATTGCTGCCTAATACTACGAGTTGAAGAAGGTAATTCAGCCACCGAAATACTGAGGGGCTTCTTTTTTGTATCCCATAACCAATCCGGTAAACCATGAGAGAAACTTGCTTCCATGTGTTTTTCAATTCGATGACGTAAATTGTCTGTTTGTCCCAGAAAAACACGTTCACTCTCATTTGAAAAGAGATATAATCCTCCAATTTTAGTAACTCTATCTAATCTAAGTGAAGTCACTTTGCCTAATGATTCTAATTCTGGTAGACTATGAGCAATACTTTCTGCCTTATTTCCCAATCGACCTGCTTTCCGTAATCCAAGAGCAGCCCATCGGTATTGGAGAGGTTTAAATCCTGGTGATAACCTACGTGCATATTCATCAAATTCATCTGCTAATTCAGGATCACATATTATTTGATCTAATGAAACATTCTTTTCATGTTGCATAAATCTTACAGCCAACTCGCTTGCATATTCAAACTCATCGATTTCCTTTATAGTATATCGATTTGTTTTTGGTAGATGAGAAAGGTTGCCTTTTTTTCTTTCATTCATTAAAGCCCAGTTTATATCATAATCTGTCCCTGACAAGCCAAGTTCTCTACATCGTCTTAGATATTTTTTATTCATCTGAGGATCCGCAATGACTCTATCAACAGAACACCCGTTTCTTATTTCACCAAAAGCTTGAATTAAACTTGCTAATCTTCCACCAGTTACACTTTCTAATTGTACGGCAAGTTTTGTTACGACAAGTTGATTTAAACTTGTCCCTTCCGTTTCTGCTTCTCTCTCCAGTGCAGCATGAAGCGATCGCGGGAGTCTAACAACAAACTTTCCACTTTTTTGCGGATTTGCTCCTTCAACTAAACCTGTTTCATCAATTTTCTTTCTGAAGAGGCCTTTAATTTCTTTGTACTCATCTGTCTGCATAAAAGCAATTCTTTCTTGCTCTGTTGGAAACAAACGAGCTAGCTCTCCATCAAATGGATCAAAAAGTGCATTAGCAAAATCCGCCCATGTTTTTGATTTTTTGACAAATTCATTTGCTTTTTCTAAAATTGTTTTTGTGTAAATCATAAGTTCATCTAAATTTATTAATCAGGTCCAATAAATTCTACATCACAATCCATGATTTCAAAGTATATTGCCTCCTGCATTAATATTTTACAAAACTTTTTTACAAGCTCTTTTAAAATATCTACTTTTTCTTCTGTTAATACAATCCAAATTGTTAAAGAATGGTCTTTTACCTTTGTTCCGTCAGTCATCTTCCAAAGCCCTTCAGTAATACCACCTTGTGAAAAACCTCCAAATTTAATATATAACTCTTCAAATATATTAGTAATTTGTTCCGATGGTACGGGGCTTCCATCGTTATAAGTTGTCGGTATAAGAAATAAACATTTTTTCATTTTCTATTCTTATAAATAGTACTATATATAGTATCGTTTGTCAATAATATTTCTTTAATCTTTTTCGCTTAAAATTTCAATAACTTTATTTTTTGTAAAATAACGCGGTTTTTATCTAAATCTTATTTTTTAATAATATTATTTTAAAATCCAAAGGACTATAATTAGGAATTCATTTATATTCATTCCTTTTCCATCGGGAAATCAAAGAGTGGAAGCACGCACGCTCTCGGCTAATTTCGCCGACCTCAACCTTAAAGGCTGTATTTTATATATTTTAGACAGGATTTACAAGATTTACTGGATATTTTTTTTATCTTTGTTCATCATGTTATCTTGTCTTATATATTATAAAGGCTCCTGAAAGAGTGAAAATGTTGACTAAAAAATCTAAAAAAAAGCCAAAATAATTGAAAATATTTAAATTTAGCC
>CAZMPL010000282.1:0-4916 GCA_964567805.1 uncultured Pirellulales bacterium
TGGTTACTTGACGGCCAATACAAAACCTCCGGCCCAGCCGAAGGCGGCGTAGAAGCGGTACAAAGATACTATAATCAGGAACCAGAAATTCTGGAGAGACACCAGATTTTCGGACACTCCGAAGACATAAGCCGATCCGGCCAGGAACTCCTCCAAAATCTCAAAATTGCGGTACAAAGATAGTATATTATTAATTTCTCAAATATAAAAAGCACTGAACTTTAATAGTACTACGTCCCCTTGACTGATCCCCAAATTTCGGGACACTGGGAGAAGCCAACTTTCACCAGAGCGGCAACTCTGATTTTCAAAACTTTTCCACAAAATGCGGAAAATCGAGAAGTTCATTCAAACAAGACGAATTTTTCATAAAAATCACAAAAAAATATTTGCTGACAAATAATCTTAAATATAGTAATCTAAGGCTCAAAGATGCCAAATAAAGTTGTTCTCCCGCATCCGATGGAGAAACATATGCGAGATAATAATCGGCATCAAAAATTAAGAGAAATAAATTTGAGAGCCTTTTGATTTATTAGAATAAAAAATATGGTAATTCTTGGCTGGATTATTTGGGTTGTTGTATTGGGGTATGGTCTGTTTTGCCTTGTTGCATTTCTATATGAAATGACCCATCCCTTGCATCCTACTCAAGGTCTGCAAATTTATTTTCCTGTGCATCTAAGAAGATTAATCTCTGGCTTTGAAGCTTTTGGTTTCTTAGTTGCTGCGGTTGTCACAGGTGTATTTCATATTTCAAAATTTCATCTTTTATGGTTTGCACCTGTTTGGTATTTTTGGGGAATACCACGATGGTTCGAATGGATTTATTTTTATTATAATCCTGATCTGATAGACTTGTTTTATCCTGTAGCAGATATTCCTTTATGGATTAGTGTTGTATGTCCTTTTAGTACTTCACTCATACCTGATTTAATTAGAAAAATAAATAAATCTAACAGAAAAAAAATGGATGAATACCAACATACAATTGATTGTATTGCTAAAAAAACAATGAGCTCAAAAGAAATTGAACTTTGGAATGAAAGGCGAATAAAGGGTGATAGATTTTTAGAAACGATGGATATTCCACATAGTCCGTATAGTAACATCGTGTCTGAAATTAAACGAATAGAATTAATAGAAAATGCTATAGACAGTATTGAAGATATTACAACATTAAATAATGTATTTGAAATGGCTGAAAAAGCTAAGAGATGTGTGAATATTTTATTATTTTTAGAGCGTGGTTGGCATTTGTATTCATCTTATCGTTTGATGCCAAAATTAATTAAAAGAAGAGCAGTTAAGAGACTTTCAATTTTAAGAAGTTGGGAATATAAGGACGGTGTCAGGAAAGATTGACTTTTTTTCAAATCGAATTACTTTTTTATTAATTTATAATTGCTTTTTTCAATATTTATGTCTTTAAATTATGGTAGCAGATATTTAAATTCATGCTGCATATAATACCAGATATAGTGCATATTTACTTAGGTTTAATATATCGGATTTCTGTGATTTTGAAATTATAGATGTATAGGTATTTAAAGAATGAAACATTAACTATTTTTATGGAGCTTTAAATAAGATGAAAGATCAGCATACAATATTATTACGTGAATATTTTATGTGCGATGAAGAAACAAATGCTTTGGTGTTTAAAGATGCGGGTGAGGTGTTGATCGATTTTATAGTTAAAAAAGAAAAATACAGTTGGTATGATCCTTTTCTGCGACCAATTTTATTTCTTTATCGACATTATTTGGAAATCGAGATGAAGTTTTGGATCAATGATTTATATAAAATAAATTATGAAAAACCGAGTGATTTACATGGTCATGATTTAAATTTTTTCTGGGACAAATTGGAAGCATTAATATTACCATTCTGTAAAAGCCAAGAAGAACAAAAAATGCTAAATAAGGTAAAAAATGTTGTTTTGTTATTTCACGAATATGATCAGACAGGCCAGGAATCGAGATACATCAGGTCGATCAAAGGTAATTCCACACTGAATAAACTACCACCAAAAATTGATGTGAAAGCAATAAAATACGCAATTGGAATTGTAAATGATTTTTTTAACGGAATGTCAGGAGTAATATATGGTTAACATAACGTAAAATATTGAATCGTTGTTACTATTTCAGCATTAAATTAAAATTGAAATGATTAATATTTTTTTCTGAATCTTGCGGCGGGGATGTTCATTAATTTTCTGTATTTTGCGACGGTTCGTCTTGCTAAGCCGTCGATGCCTGTTGCTGCGAGTTTTTTGCGAATCGCGTCGTCACTCAATGGTTTGGCTTTGTCTTCTTCGTCAATAATCTGCTGAAGTTTTCCTCGAATTGCTTCCCAGCTTACCGTGTTGCCGTCAGTGTCTTCCATACCGCCGCTGAAGAACTTTCGGAGCGGGAGTACGCCCCAGTAGCACTGGACGTATTTCCCTGACACGGCTCTCGATATAGTAGCGATATGTACGCCGACATCTTCCGCGACTTTCGACATTGGCAGGGGATGTAAGTATAACTGGCCTTTATCGAAGAAATCCTTTTGATATTTCACTACGGTTTCAGCAACTTTGAGCAGAGTGTTTTTTCGCTGCTCGATTGCATCTATAATCCACTGGGCCGAACGCATATTTTCCTGAAGGAATTTTCGCGTTTGCTCGTTGACGGTTCCATCTTTCGCCATTTTAGAATAATAATTGCTTATCCTTAAATTCGGCAGGTGAGTATCAGCCAATCGAACTGAATACTGGCCGGGAATTTCAGATGCTTCAACTATTACATCGGGCGTTATCGGGTGATTCCTGTCCTGTCCGATTTGCAGACCCGGTGAAAAATCAAGCTTGCTCATACGCTCGATAGCGCGATTTATATCTTCGATTTCGCAGTTCATTTTCTTCGCTATATCGGGAAGCTTGTTTTCGAGTAAATCTTCCATATGCTCTGAAATCAGCTTTGACTCGAAACTCATATCTTCGGTACTTTGTGACATTTGAATCAGCAGGCATTCTTTCAGGTCACGAGCTCCTACTCCTGTCGGTTCGAGTGTCTGTACAAGAGCAAGGGCATTGTTCAAATCATCGATATTGAATTCACCTTTGTCTTTATTATGAAGCTGTTCGAGTCGCACAGTGAGGAAACCTTTTTCATCGATATAATCGATAATCGCCGAACCGGCAATTTTTACAGGCTCATCGGCTTCGACAAATCCCCATTGCTCCATAAGGTAATCATGCAAAGATTGAGAAGGAGCGGCGGTGTTTTTCAGGGCCTCAAGCTTCTTGTCTGGTTCATCGTTGTAAATCCGATGACGCATCGAGCCTGACTGGTCCATATATTCTTTATATTCATCACCCATGTTGTCAAGCCGCTCGAAGTCTGATACTTTATTGTTGTCTGTGCTGACAACGAGAGTTTTGCCCTCTATTTCGGCGGAACTTTCCTGCTCGATGGCTTCTGTGTCTTCGGGATTGCCCGAATCGACCATTTCCAGGACAGGATTGCTGTTAATTTCCTGCTCGATTCGTTCCTGGAGCGCTAGAATAGGAAGCTGGAGTATCTCCATGGATTGAATCATGTGCGGAGCGAGCTTCATGTGCTGCTCCATCCGCATCTGTCCTGACATTTCCAGCTTCATATAAACACCGATAAAAACTTAATTTACAATAAAGTTACAAATTTATTCTTTAAAAGTATATAATAGAATCTTAAGTGATTTTCGTCAAGAATTGAAAGGCTAATTAGCGCAAGTCTGATATTTATAATTTAACCTGGATATTTTACCGCAGTGATCGCGGGGGTCGCAGAGAAACAAAAGAAATAGAACAAAAATGCACAAAAGCCGCAAAATAGACTTTATTCATTATTTATTTAAAAATACTCTGCGACCATTGCGTTCTCTGTGGTTGAGAAATTATTCGAGGGTTTGTCTTCCGTGTATTGCGTCTGAAAGCATTTTGCCGCTGGCGAATTCGATTGTGGTTCCCGTAGGTAAGCCTCTCGCAAGGCGGGTGATTTTTACATCGGTATTTCGCAGCAGTGAGCTTATATAGAGAGAAGTTCCATCGCCGGCCATGTTCGGATTTGTCGCCATAATCAATTCCTTTACATCTCCTTTTGAAACTCTTTCGATAAGCTCTTTTATAGTTAAATCTCCCGGTTCTACGCCGTCGAGCGGTGCGATATGGCCGCCAAGAACATGGTAAACCCATTTGCATGCGCCTGTTTTTTCGAGACTTATAACATCTTTTGGCTGCTCGACTACGCATATTATGCTTTTATCTCTTCGCTCATCGGAACATATCTGGCAAATATTATCTTCCGAATAGTTATAGCATATTTGGCAGCGTTTGATTTTTTCCTTCAAATCACGTATAGCGTCAGCGAGCTTGATAGCCTGAGCCGGAGTTGCTTTTAATAAATGAAACGCGAGTCTTTCTGCGCTTTTTGGTCCTATTCCGGGTAACTTCCCAAACTCTTCGATTAATTTGTTCAAACTCTCTGTATATGCACTGCTCATAAATTCATTCCAAATATTATAAAAATGATTACCAATAAAATGATAAAGTATATTTATCCGGGATGTGTTGTCAAAGTCTTCTTGTCAAAAACTATAAATAAAATTTACTGCTCGATCCAATCGCCGTTCACAATCTGATAAACATGTTCGACAGACGGAGTTTTCGGAAGGACAACTTTGAAGTTGGCCTGTTTTTCTGTTGCAGGAATTATAGTATCAAGAGCTATCTCGATATTAAAAGTATCCTCGACATTTTTATTTAAGGAATTTATTTTTATCGAAAAAGGAATAAAGAATCCCGGCGATACTTCCGTATATTTATCCAGCTTAGCGAGAACAATCGGTTTGCCGTACCTGTCAAAGTATTCGATTTTTTTTACTCTGTA
>CAZMPL010000283.1:0-4888 GCA_964567805.1 uncultured Pirellulales bacterium
CACACAGCTTAAACCTGCGTGATAGCGGCATTGAAGTTGCGGTTGCGGAACTCGAAGGAACCGATAATTTCAAACTCGCAACAGAATACGGATTCAAGCCGTCTGATATCAAAACCGCTATGAACGGTGCAGCACTTTTAATTATTACCTTGCCCGATGAAGTTCAGGCGAAAGTTTATGAAACCCAGATTAAACAAAACCTGGTAAAAGGCCAGACAATGGGTTTCTGCCATGGATTTAATATCCATTTCAAATATATCGTTCCACCGGAAGGAATTAATGTTGTTATGATTGCTCCAAAAGGCCCGGGCCACCTGGTTCGCAGTGAATACGAAAAAGGCGGCGGCGTACCATGCCTCATAGCAGTTGAGAAAGACGCAACCGGAAACGCAAAAGACATCGCACTTGCATGGGGTAATGGCATGGGCGGCGCAAGAGCAGGAATCATCGAGACAACTTATAAGGAAGAGACCGAGACAGACCTGTTCGGCGAACAGGTAGTTCTTTGCGGCGGTTTAACTGCACTGGTTAAAGCTGGTTTCGAGACACTTGTCGCAGCAGGCTACCAGCCTGAAATCGCTTATTTCGAATGCTTCCACGAAGTAAAGCTGATTGTTGACCTGATGTACCAGGGCGGCATGAGCTATATGCGTTACAGCATTTCAAATACAGCCGAGTATGGTGATTTAACTCGCGGCTCAAGAATTATTACTGAGCAGACAAGAGCCGAAATGAAGAAGATTCTCGGTGAAATTACTTCAGGCGCATTTGCAAAAGAATGGGTCAACGAATACAAGACAGGCATGAAGAACTTCAACGCTCTTTATGAAAAAGATCACGACAGCCAGCTCGAAAAAGTCGGCAAAAAACTCCGCAAAATGATGAAGTGGATCAAAGCAAAAGAAGTTTAATATAAAATAATCCAGAATAGTCAGGATTGAAGTAAAGGGCAGTTGCTTAAAAGTAACTGTCCTTTTTTATTAAGTAAGCGTCTTGAATTCCCAAACAGGATTATCGGTTCGCCAGAATAGTTCGGGCAATTCGATGAATTCGACCGGAACTTCTGTGACATATTCTTTCATCTGCTCGGCTAAGAATTTCATTCCCAACTGCTCTGATTCCAGGTGCCCAATATAAATAAGAGCTTTTTTCCTGCCCGCTTTTATAGCGTCAAGAACATAGCCGGCACTTTCCCATTCGTCTGTTTCGCCGAATATAAACACATCTACATCATCCCTTCCTAATGCAGGGACACATCTATCTGCTCCGGCGTTACCAAGACTCGTCATAACATTTTTGACAAGCATTTCCGGGTCACCTTCAACTCGCATGGTTCTGACATTAAATTTTTCAGCGATATTCTGAGCCAACTTCGCAAGGGAAATCGGAGTAAGCTCAAAAAAATTCCTGCCCGCGTCCGGCCTCAGATTATTCTCCCAGCCCATTACTTTAATCAAACTCTGCTGAATCGCATCAGGCATACCAACATGCAGAGCGTCATGCAAGTGAAGCACAACCATGTTGTTTTTCTCGAAAAAATCCCGTTTGTATTTGTAAACCTCATCATTCTGGAATGGAGCGGTATTATCCTGATGGCTGAAAAAAGTCGATTCATGAGTTATAATCATGTTCAGACCTTCATCTATCGCCCGTTTTGCAACATCAAGTGTAACCATAATAACCGACGCGATTCCCCTGACTTCCGTTTCCATACTACCGGCGGTGATTTTGTCTATGCGGCCGACTCCAATTTGTTCCGAGTTGAGTTTAACTCTCATACGTTCAATTATTTCTTTTGCGGTGATAGTCATTTTATATTACTCCAGTATTTTTCAATACATTTATGTTCAAATTGACTTAATATTTCCATTCAGGCTTGTCGGCAAACCAGAACGGCTCGGGAAAATCGATATATTCGACGGGAACTTCTTTAACGATTCCCTTTAGCCATTCGGTACAGAACTTCATGCCGGGAACATCTGAATTTAAATGGCCCAGATATATTATCGCTTTGTTCTTTCCTGTTGAATAAGTATCTATCGCGTATTCATTAACGTCCCATTCGTTCGCTTCGCCAATTATTATAGTATCTGCATCATCCTTCGATATAAGTTGAACTCCCTGTTCAAGTGACGTGTTGCCATAACCTATGAGAGCACGTTTTACTGGCATTTTCGGATCGCCCAATACACGAAGCGTTTTTATATTCAGCTTAGTCTCAATTTCTTTGGCAAGTGACAGAAGAGTCTTGCCTTCAAAAGCAAACATATTCGAGTTTGCCGGAACGAGATTCTTTTCCCAACCCATTTGGTGCATTATGCCTTCGACATAGCCGCTCGGATTTCGTGCAAGCCATTGGTCATATAAGCGATATACGATAGCATCATTCTTTTCGAGGTTATCACGTTTAAACTGAAATACTTTATCATCTTGGTATTGTGTCAAATTGTCACGCTGGGAATAAAAGGTCGGCTCATGCGTTATGACCATATTGAGTCCCTTTGCCTTGGCACGCTCAATAACATCAAGAGTCGCCATTATAGCTACCCCGATTCCCTTTACTGACATATCTGCATTACCCGTGATAATTTTATCAACAGTCTGGCTTGGTATCGGCACATTAAGATTGCTCTTCATTCGCTCGATTACCTGTCCGGCTGTGAGTATTGAAGAATTCTGGGAATAAGTTATTTTTGTTGCGGCAATTACACCAAGAGATGCAATAAGAAAATCCCGGCGTGTTGGATTATGAGTAGTCATTACTTCGATCTCCTCAAATATTAAGAGTTTTTTAATCTATCAGTCTTGATATATAATAAATCTATTCGATAAAAAATCAAAAAGAAATGAATTAATTAGCCACAAATACGTACAAAAAACACAAATAAAAAAAGAGTGGGTCTGTAAGCCGAGTTCTGTAAATGGCGATCATTTATCTTGGTTGGCTGTTGCCAGACAACTCTCCCGTGAAACGGGATGCAACCTACCCGCTGGCTGAGCGGCGAGCCCCTCTTATTAAAGCCGGTTTCGAGACACTTTGCGAAGCAGGTTATCAGCCGGAGAGCGCATATTTCGAATGTATGCACGAAGTTAAACTCATCGTTGACCTGATGTATCAGGGTGGCATTAACTATATGCGTTACAGCATTTCAAATACAGCCGAGTACGGCGATTTATCCCGCGGCCCAAGAATTGTTACAGCCCAGACAAAAGCTGAAATGAAAAAGATTCTCGGCGAAATTATATCTGGCGCATTCGCCGAAGAATGGGTCAATGAATACAAGAGCGGCCTGAAAAACTCTAATGCTCTTTATGAAAAAGATCACGATTGCCATCTCGAACTGGTAGGCAAGAAACTCCGCATAATGATGAAATGGATTAAAGCTAAAGAAATATAATAATCCATAACCTTCACAAGTAAATATAGGGACAGTTGCCGCAATGTAACTGTCCCTTGATTATTTAAGATGTAAATGTCCCGCATATTAATGCACCATACCATTTATACAAATAAGAAAAGGACTGCAAGCTGAAACTTACAGCCCTAATATATAAATTTCGATTGAGCTTGTATTTGTTTTTTACATAGCTCATCAAGCATACTTGCGCAATTTAATTCCAGAAACACTCAAACCAAGCATACCAAGTAAAAATGCTCCAGGAACAGGGACTGCCGGCCCAATACTACCAGGCAAAACTTGTATATTCATAACATCAAATCCTGGTGATCCCCCAAGGCTATCTAATCCTACAATTTTAATAGCTTGTACTGGATTTGAGTATCCAATAGATGCCAAGTCAAATGAAGTTGTCACATCATCATATGCAAACCCTAAAAAAGTAAAATCTGATAGATTTGAACTTACATAAATAGCAGCACTTTCCCCAGATGCACCTGCTTCCTGGATAAAAATATCGTTTCCTAATCCATCAATAACGGTTTCATCCAAAAAACCAACTGTGACATAGGAGCCCTTTGGTAAAGAGAGAAAGTCTCCATATGCTGGTGGGTAACCTGCATCGTCTCCTATAACAACATCTGTCGTGACCGATATAGGGAAAGATCCTGAACCACCGTTCCAAGTACCTCCATAAGGTCCTGCCATTGATCCTGTACCGCTATTATAATAATCCAAAACGGTATCAGCATAACCATACCAAGTATCTGCGTAAGCTACATTTAAATTAAACAAAAGAACTATAAAAGTAATACCAATCAATGATCTTAATAAAATTGCCAAATTTACATTCTTTTCAACCATATTAACTCCTCCTAGACTTAAATAAATGGTACATTAAACTAAACAAACGTTATTATACAAACAAACCATAGACTCCTTATTATCCTTCAAATATTTTTTGTGTGTTAATAAACAACATTCCTCCATGAAAATAATAATATTTTAAACCTATTATAGGACTTGTCAATATTGTTAACTACGTATTATAAAATATTTTAATATTTCTATTTATAAAGGCGCTTTTCAAGCCCTTTTTGGGGCTAAAAAAATCAATTTTTTCTCAATTTTTACAAAAAATCCGGCTTCGCTAAATAGCTTCGCTGCGATAAACGAACACAATTTTAACTTGAAATTTAATATTAAAACAAAAGGAAGAATATATAGTATTTTTGTAAGTGATTATTTATCAAGCAGTTAGAGTATATTTAATAAAAAAGAGTGGGTCTGTAAGCCGAGTTCTGTAAATGGCGATCATTTATCTTGGTTGGCTGTTACCAGACAACTCTCCCGTCAAACGGGATGCAACCTACCCGCTGGCTGAGCGGCGATCCGCTCTTTCCGGGCCGGATTACCAGCTTACTTGGTCTTGCAGGCGGTGGGGTTTTCACTGCCGATACAGTCACCTGTATCGCGGTGCGCTCTTACCG
>CAZMPL010000284.1:0-4864 GCA_964567805.1 uncultured Pirellulales bacterium
CATGAGAATCATTCCGGCTAATGGACTATAGCCTGCAATCTGTTGATGCACGGTATGCATAAAGAAAGCCCAGCATAAAATTGCTGCATAAGTTCCGGCCAAAACTATTGTAAGATTCAGCCAGACAGGCAAAGCCATCATGAATCCAATAACACTGCCGACTACAGGCCCGGTCATCCAGAACGGAAACCAGACAAACGCGAAAAGACCGATTATGCCATATTTTCGAACCTTGTCTTGATGAGTAATCGCTGCCTCTTGTATAGTATCGAAAAACCGCTTTAAGCTCTTAATAACTAATAGTTGCCTCCAACTAAAAACGAACAAAGGATATAAAATCAATACCTGTATCGTTTCAAGAATAATACACATTAGAATTACAGTTGTTTTCCCAAGCAGAAGTGAATACCCAAAAGCTAAACCCGCGGCACGCCCAAACACTATGATAAACGCAGTGGTTGCCGATATCAACTGGGCTTTGTCCGGATCAAATATAAATTTCACCCCAATCCATGCGGTGTACAATAATGATAATACCACCCCAGCAAGGAAAATTTTACCTTCTGAAGTTGTCAATAAAGTTATCTTTGACTTAACTGGCTGAAGTTCCGAATCCAGCGTTATTTTCGGTATTTCTTCCTGTTTCTCACTCTTTTTTAAGATTTTATTCAAAATGTTATTCATCTATACATAATGTATTACCTTATTTACAAAAAAATGCAATACATAAATGAAGATCACAAGTTGACATTTTATAGCTCATTTTCCCTGTAAGACTTTTTAAGTAATACTTTACCTAACTTAAAACAGCCAAAATTCGTAGTAAAATATAAGTAAAATCTTTATTTTTAAAAAAATTAAAAAAGCCCTTTATTGAGCTAAAAACAAGCCTTTTATGAAAATATTTTTGAAAAAATACGTAGTTACCACAATAGGCGCAACACATTGTTTTTTGGTATAATAAGTGTGTTGTGAAGTTCGACATTTTGGACTGTACGGGCGGAGGCCTGCAGTCCTTTTTTTTATGCCCAAATTCAGACATTTTCATTCATTTATGTAACCTTCACCAATTCATCCCAATTGGTTGTGTAACGCGGGGAGCGTTTTTTGAATTCGACGTGCCATTTCATGTCCAATCCTTCGGCCGCCCATCTTATCGGTTTTGAATTAGCATATATCGCGGAGCGTAGAGCGTTTAGTGTGGAGTCTGGAGCGTGGAGAGTGGAACGTTCGGAACTATCCGCTGAACGCTGAACGCCAAACGCTGAATAGCGTGCGTTTATCATATCCACGACTTTCATCAGCCTTCCGGCCTTCTCCCTGTCGGTTCTGTCGAAAAGATTATGCTGCACTTTGTTTTCCGGCACAAGGCACAAGAGAATCACGCCGCACTTTTTGAACTGGCATTTTTCGCGATAAATTCGCTCAATGCCTAAAGAAGCGGCTCGGATAAGCTCGGTCGTATCATTTGTAGGCGTATCGAACGCGATTGAGTGAGAATTGAAATACTTGTTCTTTATGAACCTGCTCGTTGTTACAAAAACACTCATTACGCCGGCCGCGAGGTTGTTCTCTCTCAATTTCTCGCCTGCTCTGGAAGAATAGACAGCAATCGCTTCCTTCAATTGTTCTACCGATTCTATCGGCGTACCGAACATTCTCGAAACGACTATAGATTGTCTTGCAGGCGGATTGTGTTCAAGCTCATAACATGGAGTGTTTTGCAATTCGTAAACTGTTCTTACTCCAGTGACACCAAATTTCGCACGAATCCAGCTTATATTGGCTTGGCTCAAATCAAGAGCACTTTTAAAACCTGCCTGTTTCAATTTTATTGCTGACCTTATACCGATTCCCCAGATTTTTTCCAGTTCAACTTTCGCCAGAATCTGTTCTATGTTCCGGCAATTAGTCAAATCAAGGACACCATCGAATTCCGCTGAACGTTTGGCGAGGTGATTTGCAATTTTCGCTAAGGTTTTTGTGTGCGCAATTCCTATTGATACAGGCATACCAGTCCATTTTTTTATAGTCTGCCTTATCCTGCGTCCATACTCTACTAAAGACTGAGCAGTTGCCTCATCCTGACTGTTTTTATCAGGATGGGAATAATAATCACCGGATAAGCCATCTCCAGGTTTCGCTTGAGGCTGCCGCCCAACAAAACCGGCTAAATTCAAAAACGCCTCGTCAATAGAATAAATTTCTATTTCAGGAGTAAATGTCGCAAGAGTATCCATAACACGCGAGGACATATCCGCATAGAGTGTGTAGTTCGACGAGAAAACTTCGATATTATGCTTTTTGATTAAATTCGCTACTTCAAAAACAGGAACGCCCATTCCTATATTCAGAGCTTTCGCTTCGTTAGAACGTGCCACGACACAGCCGTCATTGTTTGACAAAACTATTACCGGCCGGTTTTCAAGTTTAGGGTTAAAAACCCGTTCACACGAAACATAAAAATTATTACAATCAACAAGTGCAAAGATATTTTTCATTTTTTAAAATTTCTAATTTCTAAATCCTAAATTCAAAACAAACTCAAATCATTAAAAACTAAACGTTTTAAACATTTGAATTTTGGAATTTAACATTGTTTAAGCCCCTCGGGCTCCATGGGAGATTTAGAATTTAGATATTAAGGTTTCATTCATAGTTTGTGTATTACATTAGTCACTACGCCCCACACTTCGAACTCATTGTCACTGGTTATTTCATATGAGAAATAGCTTTCATTTTCAGGTACGAGAGTAATTTTTCCACGGGTAAGTCTGATTCTTTTTACAGTAAGCTCGCCATCAAGAACCGCGATGACAATATATTTATCCTTCGGTTCAATGGAACGGTCCACAACAAGCAAATCACCATGGTGAATTCCCGCTCCAATCATTGAATCACCAGTCACTCTGACAAAAAAAGTCGCTGCTGGATTTTTTACAAGGTGCCTGTTCAAATCGAGTTTGTCCTGCTCATAATCGGCCGCCGGCGATGGAAAACCAGCCGGTACAGCAGCATCGAAAAGAGACAAGCTGTTTTCTACGGACAAATCAGGTATATGAGATATTTCTATTTTTGCTGCCATATTCTTCTCGTGGCATGGGCATCTTGCCCACGCATTGTGCATCGACCGGGTGGCAGCCTCAAGTGCACGCTTGGGGATGGCCCATATTTACCACACCCAAAGCCTTCAACTTTGAAGATGCCACCCAATAGATTTTTTTTCGTATCATTATTCCAAAGCAATTTTCGCCAACTGAGGATACTCACGCAAAAGCCCTTTTGGAACAGGCTGTTTCTGTCCTGTAATAAGGCATCGCAATTCGAGAGCGTTGGCAAGCTCGGCGCCGCGATAATGGTTATTCGTAATTACAGTAAGAGTCTGGAACGCTTTTGCCAGTTCACTGACGCGCAGCTTGATTTGCAACAATTCATTTTCGTTGTAATAATAATTGTAGGTCTCGTCACGCCCTGCTTTGCTGAACCATTTGGCCGCGTTCCTGCCGTGCATTCTGAAATAGCCGCTCGTACCTACCGTACAATTTTGCATATCGAACGAATTCCACGTAGTTGGGTAATCGAGATTGCAAACGGAAACTCCAAGCGATTCCAAAAATTTGAGCGCATCAGGAGCTTGCCATGACTTGTGCCGCACTTCGAAAGCAAGATTAAAAGCACTTGAGAACATTTCAACTATCCTGGATAAATGTGCGCGGTGCAAATCCGTATCGTCAAAATCATATTTGAACTGGGCGAGAAGGTGTTTCAGTTTGCCTGCTTCGAGAAAAGGCTCGAAACCTTTGTGAAACTGTTTCGCCATGTCACTATCAAGTTTTCCTTCGTGTGTAAAATCCTTGTGTAACTTGGCGGTGAAAAAGAAATCTTTTTTTCCCGAAGTTCTTTCGATCCATGTTTTAGTATTTTTTTCGGAAGGCTCACGATAAAATGTACTATTAATTTCAACACAATCGACAAATCTGCTCACAAACTGAAGCTGGTCGATCTTCGAATCGGTATAGACAATCCCCTTCCAGTCTGGATACGACCAGCCGGCGATACCTATATAAATTTTGCCTGTATCATTTTGCACGTTCATAATTTTCTGAAACAGCCTGTGACTCTCCCTATTATCTGAACATTTTCATTTATATTCTTTATGTAAATAGTTTTGTAGCCCGCCGCTTTATTCGCCGGTTCGAGAGCAATCCTGTTTTTGTGAATATAAACTTTTTTCACTGTAGCTTCATCGTTTATCAGTACGACACCTATCCGGCCGTTGGGAATTTCGGAATCTTTTTTTACCACAACAAAGTCACCATCCATTATCCCTTCGTCTATCATACTGTCGCCCGCAACTTTCAGGATAAACGAATCGCTCGTCCGGCCAAATGTTTCACCTACATCTATATACTCCTGAATATTTTCCTGAGCCAATATTGGCAGACCCGCGGCGACTCTTCCAATTACAGGAAGAGTTCCCAAATGTTTTGCCTGATCAAGATACTTCTTCGATAATTTCAATCCCCTGTGAACAGACGAATCATCCAGATAACCTTTTTTCTTGAGATAGCTTATTAACTGATATACGGAATTCTGAGCCAGCCCGAAATGTGCCGCGATTTCCCTTTGACTCGGAGAATCGTTTTCATCGAGCCTGGATTCTATATATTCGAGAATTTTCTGCTGCTTTTCAGTTAAAGGATTCATGAAAATATAATATTGTCAATTGACCATATAACACAAGAAGAAATTTGTAAATTTTAACTCTTTGTGATTATTTTTTTAATTTTCTTGTAAAAAGAGCGTTCCCTGTATAAAAAGAGTGTTTTAATGTGCTATTTTATAATCGCATTATGTCATTGCG
>CAZMPL010000285.1:0-4634 GCA_964567805.1 uncultured Pirellulales bacterium
CCGTCGAAGTCTTCATACAAATCTTTGCTTTGCGGCTGTTGCTGGCCGGGAAGAAAATAAAACAGATCCGGCGGTAAGATATTATTGCCATAAACAAAATCAAGTAAAAATATTCCGGCAAATATTATTATCGCAACCAACTTTTTCATAACTCAATCCCTTAAAATATGTGTTTAATTCTTTTATTGTGCAATTCCGATATTAAGGCAAAGTCTTGAATTCGAAATATTCGAAAGAAGCATCGACTTCCGGCGCAGTAGAAGTAATATAGTTACTGGTATAGATTCCAATATTAATTAATGGCGTTGGGAGACACGGATAAGTCGAATTTCGACTGCCGCGATATATTTGTAAAGGAACGAAAGTTTCTCCGTCAGTACTGCTGTAGAACTCATAACGTTCACCTCGTTTGATTATTCTCATCCACGTAGTCTGATGAGTCTGACTTGCCAGATACCAGTTAAATTCTGAACTTCCAGAAATCTGCGTTCCTACTGTAAATAATATCCCAGACCCCTGGGGGGTATCATTACCATATTCGTACACATACTTTAAATAATTTTCCTCGTCATACCAGAGAAGCAAACCAGCCTGATTCCATTGCTGCCTGAGATTAAAATTAGAAATACAGGTAGTTATCTGAAAATCCATCAATTGCGATACAGGGAAATTGAGCATGAAAACATTATGATAATCAGTATTTGAGTATTCGAACGAGCCGCTTTGAGTTGTAATTGTTAATGCGCCAGGGCGCTTTGTCAAAGACCAGTGACTTTTATCCTCTTTAAGAATTATCCACGACAAATCTAAAGCTTCGTTAAAATCATCGAATAAATACGCAACCGGTAACGGCTCAGGTTCCGGACATACACAATTGCAATCGCAAGCATTCGAGTCAGGATTATAAACACAGTTACAGTCGCATAAATTTGCCTGCAAAATCGTATCGTTCAAATCAACCGGAACATTGACATCCCCCGGTATATCGTTATTATCCGGAACATCTGGAATATTCGGTTCTTCAGGTAAGTTCGGCTCTTTTTGTAATACTCTAAATTCAAGAAATTCAAATGATGCATCAACTTCCGGCGCATCAGCAGAGTTTCCGTTGTCAGCAAGAACACCAATTTTTGTAAACGGGAAATCCGGACATTGGATAGTATTGCTATCCGTAATTTCAGCCGGCACAAGTTCTTTCAGAAGATTAAATGTTTTCCCATCTGTACTATTGTACAACTTGCATAAGTCGCCGCGTTTAACTACTCTAAGCCACATTTTTTGAGAATATTGCTCTGTTTCAAACCAGCTATATTCTGAAAGCCCGGTGGTCTCTACGGTTGCTGCAAGAAGAAATTGTCCCACATTATTCGGCGAAGATCCCTGGCTGTATTCATAAACATATTTGAAGAAATTATCTTTATCATTAAAAAGAATTAAACCAGCCTGGTTCCCTAAACCATTAGGCTCGTAATTCGATATACAGGTTGTGACCTGAAAATCCAGTGCCTGAGATGCGGGAAAATTAAAGTAAAAAAGATTTCTACATTTATTATCTTCATTTCCGTAAGCACCGCTTTGAGTAGTAATTGTCATTGTTCCGGGATTTTTCGTGAATGACATATGTGTAAAATCGAAATTTTCACAATGCCAGTTCAAATCGAATGCTTCGTTAAAATCTTCGAAATAATAAGCAACTTTGAGAGGTTCCTGGCATACACAATTACAATCGCACGAATTCGAGTCAGGATTATAAACGCAATTACAATCATATACATTAGTATCCAGATTTGCATTTACGTCACAAACGCTAAAACATAATAATAAAAGAATGATTGCTGCTATCGACTTGTTCATAAAAACTCCTCACAGTTCCTTAATTATATCTGCAATTCCCTGTCTTAATCGGCTATTCGCCCGACACTCCTGTGTCGTAAAATCCTCTTTGCCGATAGTCTTATAATAAAAATAATGAAATAAAAAAGCAACAAAAAAAGACCTTTATTGGCAATTGTATATAAAAAAATATCCACCAGAAAAAACTGATGGATATTTATATAAACTTTTTTATTCAGAAATATGCCGCTTAAAAAATCAAAAAAGCATATTGTTTTATAATTATCAGATACTAATTCCCATTCTTTTTAGCATCAATAGCGACTTTCATAACCGCGTCGAAAGCAGGTTTTTGATTATCTTCACCATCAAAAAGCAATGGGCGGCCTGATGCTCGCCATGAAACTGCGTCATTTATGCCCCAGAATACGACCAAATCAATGGCATCTTTATGTTTTATAAGAGCTTTGAAAAGTCCTGCATAAGCTTCTGACTGAATTCGGTCTGCGTCACTGATAACCGGACCGCCGGTGACTGATGCATTATCGGCGACATTTGCTCCGGTAACTCCCTGGCCGCGGACAGAGACATTCATATCGAGTTCGGTAATATGAATAGGCAAACCGATTGTTGCAAGATCAGTAAATACCTCATCCATCTTTTCAAAAGTTGTATCAGCATTTATATGCGTTTGCGTTCCAATTGCACCGATTGCTATACCTTTGTCCTGAAGCTGTTTAACTAATTTTTTCAGCTTGTCACGCCTGCCCTTGTTCTCAAGGCTGTAGTCGTTATAACGGAGAATAGCATTCGGGTCCGCTTCGTGAGCAAATGTGAAAGCCAGTTCGATGAAATCATCACCGATGATTTGCGTCCATTGTGAGCTTCTGAGCATATTCGGGGCGTCACTATCTCCGAGTGCTTCGTTCACAACATCCCATACTTTGACTTTGCCTTTATAGCGGCCAACCACTGTATGAATATGTTCGCGCATTGTCGCGATTAATTCTTCACGTGTAGCACGCGGCCCAGTATTACCACGCCCCATACCTCCACCAAACATACCGCCACCGAAACCTGCACCGCCGCCCCTGCCGCCGCGGGCACCACGAGTTCCTGGAGCAGCGGCTTCAGGTGCTGTCGGAGCCGCCTGTCCGAAATACTGTGGACCAAAACTAATAACGCTTGATGTTCCCGGTGTTTCTGTTGCCGTTCCCTGGAAGAACCAGCCTGGAACCTGGCTGTGCCAGACAAGTGTATGTCCGGTTATATACATGTTGTTTTCTTCACCGAATTTTATAAACGCGTCACTATAATCGAAAACATAACCTTCCGGGCCACGCTGCGGATGAATGAGTGACGGCTTCATATCGTTCTCGGCAACGATACTGTTAAAATGTTTTTTGACCAGTGCAATATCTTTTGCGAGCTGTTCGGGTGTACGGTTGGCGTTATCTGCCCGCTGACCGGTAGCGCCGGTTGCGATAAGCCGATTAACAGCCACACCGATTTTGAAATAGTCTTTGTAAGCATCCTTCAAAGTAGTTGGTGTGTCAGATGCAGCAGAGTACCCGACTGTTGCACCGAATAAAAGTAACGCTGCTGCAAACAAACCGATACGCGATTTGAAGCTTGAGATTTGTGTTTTCATGTGTTTACCTTCCTTTCGTAATATAATTGAAATGCAGTTTTTCTTACCATCAAAACAATATCGAAACTGAGTAAATAAAAATTCAGCTAATATTATAACCTTTGTATAAAATCCATGCAATGTATATTAATATGCGGCTTAAGTTACAGAAATAAAAAAAAATATCCACCAGTTTTATCTGGTGGATATTCATATTCACTTCTTTATTTTGAGATCCAGCAATATGCTGCTTCGATAATCCTGAAAGCATATCGTTGTATTAACGTGTTTTTATTGTCCGTTCTTTTTTGCTTCAATAGCAACATTCATAACCGCGTCGAAAGCCGGTTTTTTATTATCTTCGCCGTCAAACAGAAGCGGACGACCGTTTGCTCGCCATGAAACTGCGTCACAAACACCCCAGAACACGACCAAATCAACCGAATCTTTATGCTTGATAAGAGCTTTGAAAAGATTTGCGTATGCTTCGGATTGACGTTTATCTGCTTCACTGATAACAGGACCGGCTGTGACTGATGCATTGTCGGTGATATTCGCGCTGGTGCTACGCTGACCGCCCATGGAGACATTCATATCAAGTTCTGTAAGATGAATCGGCAGACCAAGCGTTTCGAGATCCGTCAATGTCTCGTCCATCTGTTCAAAAGTAGTATTAGTATTGATATGTGTTTGTGTTCCAATTGCATGAATAGGTGCTCCTGCATCCCGTATAGCTTTAACTATTGTTTTCAGTTTATCACGTCTGGCTTTGCTTTCCAGGCCATAATCATTATAACGAAGAATCGCATCCGGGTCTGCTTCATGTGCAAATTTGAATGCCATAGGAATGAAGTCTTCGCCAATGATTTGTATCCATTGTGTACTTCTGTATGTTGCATTGCCGTCACCAATTGCTTCGTTTACAACGTCCCAAACTTTTACTTTGCCTTTATAGCGTCCGACAACAGTAAGAATATGGTCACGCATACGCTCAATCAATTCCTCGCGAGTTGCACGCGGTCCCATGTTACCACGACCGCCCATCATACCGCCGAAGCCGCCAGGTGCACCACCACGACCGCTACGAGTTCCTCTTGTACCGGGATTTGGAGCAGCCTGTGCAAAAACCTGCATACCGAGAGCAGGAACACTTGATGTCCCTTCTGTCGCT
>CAZMPL010000285.1:4644-4829 GCA_964567805.1 uncultured Pirellulales bacterium
AAAAACCAGTTTGGAACCTGGCTATGCCAGAGAAGTGTATGTCCGGTTACATACATATTATTTTCTTCACCGAATTTGACATAAGCATCGCTAAATTCAAATACATAACCTTCTTTTCCCGGATTTGGATGAATGAGAATGGGTTTCAGGTCGTTTTCATTAACGATTGCATTAAACTGTTCTTT
>CAZMPL010000286.1:0-4806 GCA_964567805.1 uncultured Pirellulales bacterium
GTTCAAATCATTTCTGGAAATAACAACCGGTCTCGACAAGGGAAGGTCATTGCCGAAATTCCTTCGCAGCTCTTTCCTGAAAAGAGGCCGCGAATATCTTGCTTCCCAAAAGCCCGTTGAAAAGCCAGTCGATAAAGTCGCGTATTTTGTTGATACATACGCGAATTACAATGACCATGAATTAGGTTTTGCGGTCATTAATGTTTTACGTGCATTAAATATAGAAGTAATTTTGCCGGAACAATTGCCCGCTCCTTTGCCCGCTATTGTTTATGGTGACGTTAAACGCGCAAAAAATGATTTGTCATACAGTGCAAAACATTTAGCTGCGGCTATTCGGGACGGCTACAAAATAGTTTGCTCCGAACCAAGTGCAGCATTATGCTTACAAAATGAACTTCGCCACTACGTTTCTGGAGAAGAAGTAAAACTCATCAAAGAAAACACCTTCGAACTGATGACATATCTTCTTAATCTTTATAAAGAAGGTAAGCTAAAAGGAAAACAGAACGGAACACAGGATGAATATGTATATCATCTTCCTTGCCATTTACTTGCCGCAGGAGAGAAGGGTGCAAGTATCAAGTTGCTAAAAGAACTTTGCGGCATAAAAGTTACAGATATAAATGCAGGCTGCTGCGGCTTGGCGGGAACATATGGTATGCAGAAAAAGAATTACCAGCTTTCTTCGGACATTTCTTCAGGTTTGAAAAAAGCACTCGAAAATTCACCGATTAAAAATGTTCTGACAGAATGTGCCGCATGTCAAATGCAAATAGAACATATTGCCAAATGTAAAGTAGTTCACCCGGTAAAAATCTTAGCTAAATGTTATGCACAAAAATAGAACAAAAAGTTAAATAAGATTACTCTATCTTAATTTAAGATTAGGGAAACTTTGTAGTTTTTCTTATCTTCCTGCCAATCTACTTTTTCTTCTATGTGATAGTATTTTATACCTGATTCATTTATAGCTTTTTTGACCTGCTGATTAACTTCAGACTCGTCATCATCTTCCCACAATTCAAGTCTTGGAGGAATACAAATCCATATATTTAAAGGATCAATTTTGGGAACTTCTTCGATTATGCACAAACCATTTTTATCTGTCACGCCGCAGAGTTTTGTAGTGTACCATACATGCTCTGAATAACCCGAGTCGCATATTCCCGCCGGTATTCCTTCAAGCACTTTTCCATTTGAATCTTTAACTTCAATTTCGATTTTAATATCAGGCTTATGCGGCTCAATATTAACTGTATAATCTTTTTTACCCGGCTCGAATTTTATCGTTTCCTCAATCATACGATAATATACGAACTCGTGATCTTTGGTCTGTTCGTTATCTTCCCAGTCACGAGGTTTTTCATCTGTTCGGATTTGCAGTTCCAGACCATCGACTTCGGGAATTCCCTTCAACTCGAATTTTCCTTCTGAATCTGTATAGAATTCTTCTATATTAAGGTCGCCAACTTCGTCCGAGTCAACATCTATTTCGACTTCACGGCCAATAACAGGATTACCCTGGTCATCAATAACAGTGCCGCGAACAATTATATCTGCTTTTAATAATGCAAAATCATTCCCTTCATTTTGCGATATCTCTTTAGCTTCCTGAACGTAACCATAAGCTTTAACTTCAAGCCTTGCTCGAAACCAGATATCAGGTATATTACCTAATACATAATAACCTTCTTCATCAGTGAGCGTACAAGTCTTATCTATTTCATCTTCATCAGAATCCTCATGTTGTAAATCTGATGCAATTTCTTTTTCTTTATCTGTTTGCCCCAAATTACTAATCCATATCTGATTTTCTCCAACGCGAACTATCATAAATTCTAACCATATAACAGCATTGGTTATTGGTTGACCCTTACGGTCGGTTATTCGACCTGTTATTACACTGGCAGGCTGCATCTTAAGTTCGATATCTATTACTTGGCTCGGATATTGATCTTCTTCATTTTCAAATATGAACGTACCTGAATTTTCAGGAATGAATTCACGTAGTGTCGTTTCATTAGATAAGTTGATATCAAGACCATCACCTATTTCCGATTTTGTTTTCCCATCATCCGGTGTAAATAAAGGTTCAGGTTCATGTCTTGGATTTCGCAATAATGTCCATGCGACATGATTTGGATCATTATTATTAATAGCTCGGATAATCATTGGGAATCCAGATAACCATTCTTCCGGATTTAGCTTGATAGTAAACGCACCTTTTTCATCCGACACACTTTTTATACCTGCAAAGTCCCGAGAAGAAGTGATAATTTCAGCACCTTTTATTGGGTTTCCTTTTTCGTCTATTACTTTGCCGCTAAACAATTTGCTTTTTGCACGCGGCAGTTCAGAATATCCTACTGGAATATCAAGACTAAATATATCAGGAGGAATTGATTCATAGTCGTACGTAATTTCAGCAGAAATAGTATGTTCTTTATATTTTCCGATTAGATTAATAACAATACGCTTTGGAAGATTGCTTTTCGAATTAATCCAGGCTTTACCAGTCCACATGTCACGAAAACTCAAATCGAATATTCTTTCAGTTGATGTACGTTCTTTAGGTAATTCTTCTGCTTTATAATCTTCATCAAATTTCTGAGCTTTTTCCGATGAAGCTGTCCCTGTAAATAAAAGGATAAACTCGAAAAGATCGCTTTCCATGCGATTTGTAAAAGGTGACCGGGAATCACTCAACTGAGCGGTTTTATTAGTTTTATCAAGAGTTAGACATTGTTCGCCGTTATCTATTGTGATTTCGTCAGGCTCTTCTTCACGAAACATCGTTTTATTCTTTAGCCATGTGTTTTCGATATAAACATGGTTATTCGTATCGGTTCGTTTCAATACAACATGAACATTATCAGTGTTATTCAATGCCTTCATAACATCCGCCCATGCATATTGTTCGGGCAAAAATGTAAAATATATAAGCGATGTTATAAGAACTATCGCGGCGGCATACTTTGTAATAGAACTTCTCATGATTACTCTCCATATATTTGTGTTAGCCTGAAAAGCCATGATTTTATTAAGCACTGCTTTGTCCATCTCTGGATTCGTATTAACAAGAGCTTTTTTATAAAACTTTTTTATGTCGTTTTCAGATTTCATTTTTTCATCTCACCGTTCAATAATGAACGAAGTTTGTCCATGCCGTACCGGTAGCGGCCCTGCACGGTATTGATTGATGCGTTTTGGATTTTTGCGATATGGCGAAAAGTCATATCACCCTGCATATACAGAGTAAGCACTTCGCGCTGCTCGTAAGGAATTTGTGCCAGAGCTTTACTTAAGATTTCCATTTCCTCGTTAAGTATTGCCCATTGCTCAGGCCTTCTGTTCTGACAAACAAGTCCCTGTGATTCGTCAATATCAGTAGCTTCATGTCTTTTACGGTCACGCTTCGTATTTCGGATACGATTTGCAACACAAATTGTCAAATAGCTTTTAAGGCTTCCATGTATCCTGATAGTTGCTGCTGATTGCGCAAAAGCCGTAAATACTTCTTCTACAACATCTTCTGCGGTATTGATATCATTTAAAAGAGCTATTGCAAGTTTCAGCATATCATTTTTATACTTCTCGTAGATTCTGCACAGAGCATCCCTGTTGCCAAGTTTGAATTTCCATATTAGCAGTTTTTCTTCAACCATCAATGTGTCAACTCTCAGAATAATCTTTCTTTAATTATAACGCACCTACGCCTCTCTAATTAGTATAAAAAAATCTGTATTTATGAGTAAAAATTATATGAATCTGAAAAATTCCCCAAATGCGCATAAAAAAAAGCCGGACTATTACAGACCGGCTTTTTAATATTATAGTTTTGTTGGATTAATTTTTAGCTTTGAGTTTTTCTATTGCTTCACGAGCATTTTTTAATGGGAATTTATCTGGATCATATTTCCCTTCGCCAACATTTAAGCAAGTTTCGAAAGCTTCAATATCTTTTTCCGGCTGAATATTTCCACTCACTCGTAGGAATATGCTGATATCAACAACTGTATTATAGTGTATCTTCCAGCTAAAAATGTGCGCAAAAAATAATTTTTAATACTGGAAGAAGGATTTATATAACTTAAAGGATAAAGATTTAAATAAGAATGTCTAGTTTCACTATTATGATAACCAAAAGGAATCTTTTTCCCATTAAATGGTTCAAAATATTCTATCTGTGTTGTTGTCGAGCCAGCGGATGAAATCTTCTGCTTCGGTTCCTTTTAATTCAAGGTAAGAAGATGGAACTCCGATTCCACCGAGACAGACTTCAGTTTGAAACTGAATAATTACCTTGTCTTGTTTTCTGGCTTCAATATATGTAATGCGTTCAGTATTGACGTATTTACCTGCTCCAACTTTAAGTAGTTTCATAGTCCCTCTCTTTTTATAATCTAACTATGTGAATATTGTATAAAGCTGATATTATTTTTTATAAGCCTCGTTCGGATCGTAGGTTTTTTGTGCTATGAAGACGAGATTTTCCGGGTGATTCTCGTTTACGGCACGATAGAAACATGAGTTATAACCGACATGGCACTGGCCCTGATCGACGGAGACTTTTAGAATCAGGCAATCCTGGTCACAATCTACGAGTATTTGTTTTACCTTCTGGACATGGCCGCTCTGTACGCCTTTTTTCCAGAGTTCCTTTCGAGACCTGCTGTAATATGTCGCGAAACCGGTTTGTATCGTCATATCCAGGGCTTCCTGGTTCATATACGCGACCATAAGTATCTGGTTTGTTGTGCTATCCTGTGCAATAGCTGTGATGAGGCCGTTGCTGTCAAATTT
>CAZMPL010000287.1:0-4780 GCA_964567805.1 uncultured Pirellulales bacterium
AACTTCGTTTCAATATAATTGATTCGAAAAGCTGCCCAGTTATTTCGAATATCGGAATTATTGACGTTATTACTGAATAATTACTCCCGATACAAAATATAGTAAAAAAATGCCCGTGCTTTTAATTCAACACGGGCATAATTTAACATTTCGCGTTACAAAGGTTTTACAGGGACACATATATTGATAATATGCTTGCCTTCCGGATGTGTTTTCGGATCATTGAGATAAATCTCGAAACACGGCCTGTCATCGCATTGATAGCCGCTTTCCGGCAGCCACATGCCCATCATAGTAGCCCACGCCTGCGGATATTCGCTCTGATTAATCTCGAAATATCCCACGCCGTAATTACCGGCCGGAATTATGGCCTTGCCGATTTCTCCATCGACCTTTGTATCAGGCGGGACAGTCAGACATATATCTGTGCGAAGTTTTTCCTCTTCGGTTATATCCGGGTCATCGCGATATATGCTTATGAACTGTGTCAGGTTCGGACGAATCAAACCTCTCGGCCCGGCCCACATGCATAGCTTCTCGAATAAGCCCTGAAATAATTTTTCGTTTCCTTTGTACGAACCAATGTATCGCAGATAAGCAACATGCATATCCGGCAGATACTTGACTTCTACTTTTACTTCATTTGTGTTCATTTTGTACCTCCATAACTGGTTTCCATTTACGGAGTCTATTGTAAAAGAAATAAAAGTAAGTTCTTTCCCGAAATTGCTTTTAGCTTCATTAATTCTGCTATCTGTTTTGCGCATCTTGCTATTTATCATTCCCTTGTCGGTACGGAATTCACTTGCGCTTATTCCAAAGTTTTCCTTGAATATTCTCGCAAACACCGCTGAACCGGAGAATCCGCAATCCAAAGCAATCTCAGTAATTGATTTATTGGGATTTCCAATTAGCATACCCGCGGCTTTTTCCGCTCTTCGCCGCTGGATAAACTGATTCAGTGTCTCACCTACGATGCTTTTGAATATTCTGTGAAAATGGAACTCGGAAAATGTCGCTACTTTTGCGAGTGTTTTAAGAGTAAGCTCACTATCCAGATTTTGTTCTATATAATCAAGTACACGATTAATTCGACCAACATATTCGGCTCGAAGTGCCTTTTGCCTTGCGTCATTATATTCTACCATATGTATCCTTGCACGATTTCATTATTGTATTCTATAGATGCGAGAAGAAAACATATCATAATAATAGAATAAAGTAAAAGTTATTTTGTTGAAAAATATGATAGATTATTTATGCAGCTGGTCCCAGAGCAGGACACGCAAACCTTTTTTGATGTCCTTAAACGGAACGACTTCGACATCATAACTTTCGAGAGAACCGCTCACTTGTACCGAAGAAGCACGTTTCTGCAGCGAAGTCATCAGTTTGTCAAGCTCACCTATTCCAAGTAAATTGATTCCCTTCAAAGGTCTGGCCGAACCAAATGCATAACCGGTAACCGGACTTGATTTCCCTTTTGTCAAATCTTCTATAGAACCGCTGCCTCGAATTTCCACGCCGCGATTGAAATATTCGAAACTCGGAATATGAAGAGAAGAACCTTCGAAACGCAATCTGACCCGACCTGTACCTGATGGCTTATTTTTCCTGAACTTAAGTTTCATTGTATTATATAAAGTTCCAACGATTTTTGTTTGAGCAAAATCAGACTCTGAAATCTGTATATTTGCATCGCCTGTCATTCTCTTTAAATCAGAAAATATGACGAGCAAACCTTTTCCTGCGAGTTTTCCAACTACAGGTTTTGCATCAGGAAGAAACGTATGTAAAAGCTGATTTATTTCAATTTCAGAAAAATCAGCATTCATATATAATGAATAATTTCCATCCTGCCTGCTTATATTTCCATATGACTTTATTTTTCCGTTCATGGAATCGATTTCAAACTGATCTATCAGCAATCTTTCAGTTCCGAGATAAGCGGATATTCTGTAATCACCAAGTTTCGCGTTATTTAAACTGACCTCTTCATTTTTGCCTGAAATATCAATTTGTAATGGTTCGAAAGCTCTTTTGCTTTCAGCTTTTTTGATAGATACTGAACCTGAAGATTTCCCGTATAAAGAAGCAAGCTCTGGATAATAAACAGCAAGCTCTCCTAAATTCATCTCATTCCAATCCATAGATGCTTTGCTGTTTGTCCAGTCATCCAAAGGAATTGAAAGATTACCTTTAGCACCGCCGCCCAATGCCGTGATTGTCATATCATTGAAATCGAGCAAACGTTCATCGACGACTATATCCGCGGAGATATTCGCAATTTTCTTCTGGTCAACTTCAACCTCAGTCGAAATATCTCCTTTCGCGTTCATTGTTTGTTTCGAAATATCAATGGTCGCTAATCCGTTTGCATTCGTAGTCAAAATCATATTGTAACGAGTAATCGCAATCGGCCATTTTTGAGCATCAACATTCACATAAACATATTCAGGCTGATTCAAGCGGAACCATACATCACCCTGTGCCAATCCTTTTCCCTGCAACAGACGAATCCTGTCAAACCGGGCAATTCCATGTTCAATAATTATTCTGCCTTCAGCTTCTTTTGCCTGAATCGGCGGTATAGTCAAATCCTTAACATTCCAATTTCCTGAAATAACCATCTGTGTTATATTATCTACCGGTATGGTGACATCAAAAGCTGCCTGCATTATTCCTTTGCATTCGATTGGAAGCTCGAATAGCTGCATTATCGGCCGCAAAGATACCTGTTCTGTATTTAATTTTAACTGTGCGGAATTTTCCTTAATATCATATTGTCCATCAAGCGACCATGTCCCATCAAACAGTACGAACTGTTCGGCATTATATGTCACGTTATTCGAATCAATTTTGGCCTGCCAGAATATTTTTAATGGCTTAATTTCCTGCTTATCAACTTTAATATTATCTGCGGCGATAATTGATTTACATTGAAGGTTCACTGGCCAAACAGCACCGGTAACTTCAGTATCACATTCGAGCTCTGCAGATATTTCAAATATTTTATCATTATTCCGGTCTCCGGGATCAAGAACCAGCAATGTACGTATATGAGTATCCGAAAGTTCTTTCGTAGATAGTGACATTTTACTGTTGCCTTCAAGCTGCAAGCTTCCATACGAAATATGAAAATCATCAACTGAAATATTTTGCATATTTCCCTTGGCAGTTAATTTCAAATCAATTGGAGCACCCTGGTCAGTAATCACTTTTAAGCCCGCTGTTTCCAGCGAAACGTTCCAACTCTTCGTATCAGCGGAGAATTGACCTTTCGCATTTATTACCTGAGCATTCGTCATACGGATATCATCAAACTTTATTACCGGCCATTCAGCAATAATATCCGCATCAATATCATTCAGTTCGATATTATTTTTCTCGGAGAACCATGCAAGAGACGGTATCGTAACTTTCCATTTTGAGCTCGACCACGTTTCTCCTGAGCCGAGCAAATCAGCGTTACCTTTCCAGTTGCCCCAGGGCGAGCTGCCATGTGAGGTCACTAACAAATCGATTTGTTTTTTTCCATTCTCCGGCCAGCTTATATTCCCTGACAATATGTTCTCATATTCGATTCCTTTTTCTTTAATTGTACCTGTAACAGAACAATAAACATCGCCCCGCCGCTCTTCGATATTCCAGTTGCCTGTAACAGATGCCTGGTTCGCCAACGCTTCGATAAATATATTTTTTGCCTGTACCTGTTTTCCGTTATAGTTTATTTTTCCGCCCGCAACTTTTATTGTTTCAAGTGACTTATCCAGGCCGCTCACTATTACTTCATTGATATTAACAGAAAGTCCGTCAGATGACATATTCAAATCAAGATTGCCATCAGCCTGAAACTTCCCTTCTCTTGAAAGATTCAATACTCCTGACAAACCATTATCACTTACACGTCCTTTCCATGTCGCATTCAGATTGAAAGGCTCTGATATATTACCAAACAGCGATTGAATGGTTTTCGGCAAACCATTTACATCAATATTCACTTCATGATAATAATCGCCGCTCTGTGCAAGCCTTCCGTCAAGTTTTATCTGCGATGCGATATCACCATGAAAATCCCATTCATGCGATTTCGATGATTTGCCCTGCAAAAATATCTGATTGAATGAATCTTTTCTTCCGTTCTTATCAGTTACAATCACATTTGCGTCTATTATGTCTATATCAGGTAATGATAAATTTCTTCTACTACCTGAAGAGTCACTCTTGAAATAGTAAGATAAACGCTCTGCATTCCACGTACCCGTCTGGTCCTGACTGATATTTACAAGCGGCTTATCAATTCGTACAGTCTTAAGCTTGAATCCCTGAAAAAGAACAAACGGAATTTTTGTATGATTAATGACAATTTGCGGCACTGTAATAATTGCAGCATTTTCCATCGGCAGGTTAACTGATAAATTATCAATTGTAGTTTTTCCGCCGGAAGTTATCTGCATGGAATCTATAGTGACATTCAAACCATAGTTATCATTCAGATATTTTACGATTAATTCACGTGGCAAATCTGTACACAGTATTACCAGAACAACTGCTGTGTAAATAAGCAGAAAACCAAGCAGGATAAATAATATTCTCCGAATCCATCGTTTCATGATAATCCAATTAATCCGCTTTGTAATCCACCGGCGGAATATCACCAATTGTATTCGGGCCGAAACCGAAGAGCCACCAATCCTCGCGATTTGATTTTCCAATAGCCGGTCCCGAGCTTGCTACGATTTCACCTGAATCGGCCCAATAAGCGATATAAGAAATGCTC
>CAZMPL010000288.1:0-4762 GCA_964567805.1 uncultured Pirellulales bacterium
ACATCTTGCGAATATGATTACGAATACAGGACGAGAAATGTCGAAGGGCTTAATATCCATCATAGGTTTGTTCGTCCTGATAATGGTTGCATATGCATTTTTGAACGCGGCTACGAGGGGATATTACTCATTAACCCTGAAAATAGTCGGGATAATTCTGGCTGCAATATTTTTATTTGTTATTTTACACTTTCGATATGGCATTGGTCCTGGTAACAGTGGAATGTAATTTCCGCTGAAATATTTTTCTTTATTATTTTGACGCCAAGTTAAAAAAGATATTGTATAATATGTCTGCGTATGGAAAACAATATAAATCGAATAACGCAGGCAGACAAGTACCTGTTGGACAAAATCCGAATAGGCAATTCACAGGCATGGTCGGAATTTGTTGAAAGGTACAGGGGCAGACTTCTGAGCTTTGCCAAAAGCAAGCTCATACAATCACAGGATGCCGAAGATGCGGTGCAGGAAACTTTTGTTTCGTTCATTCAAACTCTCCAGACCTTTCGCGGCGATTGTGCGCTGGAAACGTTTCTTTTTTCACTTCTTCGCAGAAAAATTATCGATACATACAGAAGCCAGAAAGCAAGTCACCTATGTCTGATTCAGGACACATATTCAAGCAATATCGAAGAACCTTCATCAGACCCGTTCGAGCAGATTGCAGGTCCAATAGAAACCGCAAGCTGGTATTACCGGGCTGACGAACATCTGGACCAGCAGAAAAACGCACTCACGGAAGCACTTCTCGAAGTAGTCGAAGGCTTGAAGGAATCGCTGAATTTTCGCGACCTGCAGATTATTGAGCTTTTGCTTTATTGCCATCTTACGAATAAAGATGTCGCGAAAATCATGAACATAAACGATAAAAATATTGCTCTTATAAAACATCGCTGCATTAAACAAATCCGCGAGCATGTGGAGGCAATTTCGGACGGCCCGTTAGCAGAGGAATTCGAAACTCTGCTTACCGATATATGGAAAATGCAAAGGTTCAGTTGTCCCAAACGCAGTACAATAGGAGCATTCTTTTTAGGCACGCTCGATAAGCAATGGCACGAATACACCGATTTTCATATCAATAAAATCGGCTGCCAGTTCTGCATGGCAAATCTCGAAGATATAAAAACTGAAAACGCGAAAAAGGAAGATACAAAATTGCAGACCAGAATCATGGAATCTACCGTCGGATTTCTTAAAAAACCTTAATACAGGTCCTAAAACCTTCTTATTTTCCCCCTTTTTTCTGTCGATATAAATATTATGAGCAAAAACAGGATATTTCAGTTAATAGGGAAAATTACCGTCCAGTTCGCGACTATGGAGCATCGCCTGCAGAGCCTGCTCGAAAAGCTCATGGGTGATAACAATAATCTTCTCGGACCTATATTCATACACGATATCCCATTAGCCGGGCTACTGAAAAAAATCAGAGTATTGGCACGCTGCCGGAGCCGAAGGAATCCGAAGTTTCTCTACGACCTGGAACAGGCTCTCAAAAAGATAGTGACACTGCGAGAAGAACGAAACCTGCTGATTCACGGCGAATGGAAAATAGATGAGATGGACTCTTCCGGAATAAAGGTACGTGATTTCAAAATGAAGTATGAAGATGGAACGTGGCAGGAATATTCCGAGATAGAATTTACCGAAAAGAAACTTACAGAGCTTAACAAACAACTCGATGGACTCGGTATCGAAGTTGAATCTCTCATGACTAAACTTAATGAAATCCCTAAAGACCTTAAAGCCTGTAATCCATCATAATTTCACTCTAATATGCAAATTTCGATAACTGATTAAAACTTGCGCGCAGTTTTGGATATATTGTGCGATATATTGACATCAATTCCGAATAGCGAGTGACATTTTGAGTTATCGGTTCATTAACTTTCGTTATCTTTCCAGCCATTGCTTGAGCCGCTTTCGCTGCGTTCGGGTACCATCCTATAGCCGTTGCCGCGCAAATTGCAGCACCAAGACTCGATGCTTCTACCGTTTCCGAACATAATACTTTTTTGCCGCTTACATCAGCTATAACCTGTCGCCATAAGTCACTCGATGCCCCGCCGCCTATTGTGACGAATTCACCGATGGGTTCTGATGTTTGCTCTTCTATCATTCGAGTGACAAGTGACTGTTCGAGAGCAATACCTTCGAGCAAAGACCTATACATATGTCCGATTTTATGAGAGCCGGTAAAACCTAACCAGCAGCCTCTCGCTTTCGAATCCCAATATGGTGTCATGACAGCACCCCAGTATGGCAGTAACAATAAACCATCGCTGCCAATTGGAATATTCATAGCTTCTTCTTCGAGGCGTTTGTAGATTGTCTTATCATCTTCTGAAGCACGGCATACCTGTCGCACAAACCATTCTATCAGAAACGTTCCCGAACGAAGACTTGTTTCATAGTAGTAACCTTCGCCTGAACAACTGCCCATTGTGCGCCATGCGGTACCGGTTCTATACTGTTTCGAATACGTACCGGAAACAACCGCTGTTCCAAGATTCAGATAGGCTCGTGAAGAATTCAATGCATTAACACCCAATCCAGCGGCCTGGCCGTCTCCTCCGCCGGAGACAACAGGAGTCCCGGGAATTAAACCGGTTTGAGAAGACGCTTCTGCGTTTACTTCACCGATAATATTACATGGCGCAACTAATTTTGGTAACCGGTCTGGAGATAGTGCGAGAGCCTGCAATATTTCCGACGACCAGACTTTTTTCTGCATATCGAATAAACCTAACGGATCAGCACTTGCCCAGCTTGTCTGGAACTCGCCGGTAAGCCGCGAAACAAGATAAGAATGCACATCTGCAAAAATTCTGGTCGATTTGAACACCTCCGGCTCAGAACGTAACATCCAGGCAATTCGATATGCTACCGGCGCCATATCAGCCGGCTTGCCAGAAATACGATGAATATTTTCCTTGCCTACTTTGTTACTGAGCCATTTCACTTCATTACCGCATCGCTGGTCAAGCCATACGATAGCCTGACGGACCGGCTTTCCATCCTCATCAAGCGGCACAAATGTTTCCCGCTGATTCGAAATTGACAATGCCGCGATACGTTCAGGTGATACCTGCTCAAGCAATTGTTTAATTGCGGCTTTCGTTGACGACCACCAATCTTCAGGATTCTGTTCATAAAGATTCGGACCTGGATTACAAAGCTTGATTGGACTTCTGCCAATACCTGCGACCGAGCCATCCCGAGTCCAGCCAATTGCCTTTGTCGCCGTTGTACTGCTGTCTATACCAATTACAATATCTTTTTCGCTTCCCATATCAACTCCAAAGGTATAATTATTTGTGCCTTCCATATTTTGAAGTTTTGACACTATAAATATAATCATATATAATTATAGAATGGCTGCAAAAACAAAAAAAAGAAAAACTGTAAAAAACAATTCCAGAATAGCACCTGAGATTAAGGCGGCTATTGATTATGGGATTGACATTTCGATGCTCAAAGCGAAACTGAAATTAAGCTATACCGAACGAGCTATGCAACATCAGGCAGCACTTAATAGTTATGAAAAGCTTCGGAAAGCAAAATTGTTATGAGTAAGGATTTTACTAATTTGCTTGAAAGACTTGCAAAGGCAAAAATCGAATTTGTTCTTGTGGGAGGTTTTGCCGGAGTAGTTCATGGTTGCAGTTATGTCACTCAGGACATCGATATTTGCTGTAATTTTTCTCCAGCTAATCTAATGACTCTTCAGGAAACCTTATCCGATTTAAATCCTGTACATAGAATGACTCCTAAAAGACAAAAACTGAAATTGACAGAGAAAACCTGTCGTGATTTCAAAAATCTTTATCTTGATACTAATATCGGACAACTTGATTGCATGAGCTTGATAGATGGTATTGGCAATTATAATAAAGTTAAACAAGCAAGCAGAATTATTAAACTTGGTAAGGTTAAAATCCGTGTTTTAGATATTGATGCTTTAATTAAATCAAAGAAAACTTTGAATCGACCGCATGACAGAGAGGTTATAAAACAACTTGAAGCTATAAAGAAGCTCAAGAAATAAATTTAACAATCCAACTTATAAGAATCTTAAATCAGCAAGTCCGAAATATCTGTTATTGCATTTACAACTACAGCGTTTGTTGCTTCGAGTCTTTTTCGCTCCTGGTGGCCGTCGTCGATCAGGACACAGTCGGAACCAATCTGCACGGCGACTTCGTAATCATGGGTTGTGTCACCAATAAGTAAAACACTATCTCCGGTCAGTCCCAGTTTTTTGATAAGTTCTCTGCCGTTTTCGAGCTTGCTTTTCGCGTAAAAATCGGACAAGCCAACAATATTTTCGAAATAATCATAAAGGTTAAAATATTTAACTACTTCTTCGAGTATATTCTGATTATAAGCTGAAAGTATCGACTGCCCGAGCCCTTTTTCAGAAATAGCTTTTAGAATATTCATCGCCCCGCTTTGCAGGCCGCACTCGTATTGCTTTTTGTTATATTGAGTTATATATTGCTCTGCTACTACATCGTACGAGACTTTGGAGAAATCGATTCCAAGCTTTTCATAATAATTTGCGACGGGAAAATCGAATTCGCTGCGATATTTTTCCAAAGTTACCTTCGGCTTCTTGTAGAAGACCAGAATACTGTTAAGTACCTCAACGCAGGTGCGTACATCGTCTATTAGTGTGCCATTCCAGTCCCAGATTAAATGCCGATACTTCTTCAAACCATTCACCATTTTCCAAATATAATATAATTCATTATTA
>CAZMPL010000289.1:0-4761 GCA_964567805.1 uncultured Pirellulales bacterium
CTGGGATGGATGCCATAAAGCGGGGGATACACACCATAGGGCCACAGTTTTCTTTAAATGGGAAATCGTATGAACTTTCGCATTTCAAATTCCAACCCCTCGGCTGGGGTCCAACATCAGAAATAGATATAGCTGGAAAAGAGTTTAAAGCAAATGCTCTCTCACAGAAGGACTTTGAGTTGTATCTTCCAAAGTTTTGGTATAATTATTATTTAAAGGGAGAAAAATACGCATTGCAGAGCAGCTCTCAGATAGTGCGAGTTCAAGCCGCGAAAAGGTTAGGTGGGTCTAAAAACCACGAAGCAGCAAAGGCTCTTTTCGGTGCGCTAATTGATGAGGATTATTATGTCCGTTCCCTTGCAGCTGAAGGCTTGGAAAAAATGGGTTGGCGTCCAAGTGATGAGAGTGAAAGGGCCGCCTATCTGATTGCCAAAGACAAATTCGATGAATGTGTTGAAATAGGAAGTCCGGCGGTAGGATCCCTTGTCAGAGCTTTGAATGCTACTTCCTATAACGTACGGAGTAGGGCAATTTCTGCCCTTGGTAAAATAGGTGATGTCAATGCAGTCGAACCTTTGATTACTATGCTAAAAGACGAGGAAGAAGTAGTCCGATGGAATGCAGCTGAAGCTCTTGTGAGTATTGCAGATAATAGATCTGCTATGCCTTTAATCCCTTATATGAGAGACTGGGATTTGGGGCCAGATGTTGCTAAGTTCCTAATTATTTCTGGTTGGCAGCCAGAGAATACTGAAGATAAGGTACATTATGCGGTGGCAACTAGGGATGAGTTTCAACTCACAACAAAGTGGTTACAAACTAAGGAAGTTCTTTCTTCAGATTTATTGTCGTATGATTGGAGGGTCGTCGAGAACGCAGTAAGAGCTTTCGTCGCATTAGGAAAGTACGAGGTGACACCACTTCTAGTCACAACATTGTTAAGCGGAAAAGGCAGTAGTACTATAGCTGAGATATATCTGAATTCCGGCCATTCTGAATTGAGTACCGCCGCTAGGTTATGGGCTGAAAAGAACAACTACAATATAATCTCATCCTCACGAACCTCATCATTCAAATGGGGTTCATGGCGTTAGGATAATCTGGGACATCTTATCAATTTATTAAACTATCAAAGATTAAATGAAGGGGAGAGTTAACAAGGAATAATTTACCTGTTATCATCAACAAAATGATCGTAAAAAGTGTGTTTTGAAAAAGCTTCAAGATGAAGATAACGGCTATGTTGACGCCGACCCGGCCGAGAGAATCTTTATGGTCTGGGAGTTGACTAAGCAGGCGTATGCTTTTGCAGGTATAGATGCTGAACAAAGACTACAAAGAAATGTTGCAAAGCTTATTAGACCACACGGAGAAAAGGATAAATTCGATAGTAAATATATGCAAGAATAAGGTTTTTATATAACCCGCAAAGTCGCTAAGCTCGCCAAGAAACTATTCACGATTCTCTATTACCTAACCACTATTAAGAAATATACATATTTGTGAATATATTTCTTGCACAATAACTATCCACAATCTAAAATACTCTTTGTGAAAAATTCCTGATTTTTAAGACAAAAAAATGAAGAAATGCAGGATTTGGAAATATGGTAGCTGAACTTGATAAACAGAAATTAGTAAGGTGTCCCCATATTTCGCAACTGGGCGTGGATATTTCTGGGCTCTGCAACAGTGAATTGTGTAAAATTGTTGATATCGTTAGGAAAAAAGATATTTTTAAATCGTTAAATGGGAAATGCCATGAAAGGAGATGATATGCAGTGTGATAGTACTTTAGATATATATTTTCGTGAATTCAACTCAACGATAAAGAATCATGAAAAGATCTATTTAAAAGGCAGCATACCCGAAAAAAAATTAAATGCTGCAATTAAAGCATACGCAAAAAATGTCAAACCCCATGAAGTTTTGTTGTTATATGATGACACCGTATGGGGCAGCGCGAAAGAAGGAATGTTGCTGACGGTTACACATCTTTACTTGCATGAGCTTTCCGAAAAACCTAAATGCCTAAAAATCAGTGAACTGTCTTCATTGCGTTCAAAAGGAACTAAGCTTTTCTTAGGAAAGAACCATCTCCTGAAAGCCTATCAGATTGACGCGAAAGACACAGAGGTATTCGTCAAGCTGATTCATAAATTGATACAACTCGATACAAAAAAAGAGGAATTGGAAAATCAACCGAAATTGTGTCCCACCTGTAAACAAGAACTCCGGTACGTCCAAAAAAAAAGTGAAAAAACAGGCGATTTATTTTGTGTCCAATGTAATAATATTTTTCCTACTGAAAAAACTTCAAACTTAACCGAACTGCAGGACAGTTGTACCGCCCTGGATGCAATTATGTGTTGTTACGGTCAAAATATGTTATATAATGAGAAAGAAAACAATGACCAAAAAATACTGGATCGGGCAAAGGCTGATCTCTCTGCTGCGCACCCCAACCAGAAGCTACGATGGGCACTGGAATCCAGATTTTTTGGCCAAACATATTATTCATTCATATTCACAAACATCGGACTCTATTGGAAACACAGAAAGGACACGTCGGAAGATTTTAAACAACATTATCTTACATACCAGGATATTAAAGATTGTAAACTACAGGCTACAAAAAAAACGTTGATCCTCAACAGCTATGTAATAAATGATTTGTCTGTCGAACACGCAGAAGCACTGGAGAATGTTCTGGCTTCTATCATTGAGTATTTCAAAGCCCCTAACATCTTTTCTTTGCCTGAAATGTTCTGGCAGATAAAATATGATAACCATGTTCGTGCGTACACTTCCAGAGATAATATTGCCCAAGAACTAAAAAAAGGATTTTTCAAAAGAAAAATTGGCGGGTTGTCAGAATATCGTATCCGACATATTGATGAAAATTATAATTTGGATGAAACACCTCCGGAGTGGACGTATGTAAATAACGAATTCATTCAAACGTTCGACAATTACGGAATAAAGACCGGTTTTCTTTATTCTTGTGCTTACCGTTCGGCCCTTTTAATTTCGTACTTTGGTTTCATTTGCGCAGTGGTAATATTTTTGGTTCATGCTATTTTCTTTGCTGATCGCGGAGACCCAAAGATAAATTATGTAAAAAATGGTATTTATAAAAATGAACACTTGGGATTATCATTGGCACTGCCCCCCAATGCAACCTACGCAACGGTCTGCGAAGAGTTCGATCAATTCATACGCGATAAGAATTACGATCTATTAAAAATTTTGGATGCAACAGAAACACGCCTGCTCTTGGCCTTATCAACAGCCGGTAACAAATTGCGAGATCGTTGTATTATATCATGTGTCCAACTTGATGAAATAGACCAGGATGGGCAGAACATCTCATCTTCATTGGCACGAAGAGTCATGCAATTGACAGATAGGGAAGATAATACACAGGGAGAACTGACCATCGACTCAAAACCGTTCTTCTATGTAACATCGCAAATCAATAATCAGTACTGCACGCAGATATGCTGTATTATTGGCGACTACCTCATCATATTTAATATCAATGCCAGTGAAAAAGCTGTTGCAGATAATTATTTCTCCATGATTAAGAATGCCGACATCTCCAATGACTCTGATTCTGCCCGAAAAATTGGTGCTGCAAGAGCATGGTGGTGTATAAAAGGAGCCAATAAATCTCAGAAAACCGTTGCAAGTGCCGAGAAAAAGAGAGACACCTCAGATTCGGAGCCATTGACGCCAGCTGAAATCGGCTGGAAATTCGGGGCATTAGTGGGTGCGATTTTCGGAACTGCTATTATGTTTAAAATTCATCCTGTCTTAGGTATTATTACCGCTATAGTAGCGATATTAAAAATCGTCCCGATACTATGTTCATGAAATAAAAATAAGAAAAATCGTTTAACTGATAATCGGGGGACACCTTATTAATTATTTCAGAGAAATTATGATTATAATTATCCTGTTTCTAATCTTATTCGAGGGCTTCTATGTCAGCAAGGTCTTTTTTGCGGCCGAGAGTTTTTTTGTTGGATTTTAATTTATCTTTACTTAGAGAATAGACTCTAACAGTTCTTTGAAATCTTGTTGAATGTCCATAGTATTGTTTTCTCAAGAATTCTACGGCTCCAATTCTCTCTTCCGGGGATTTAGTCAACCAGTAATGCAAGTCGTCCTTATCCTTTTGCCATTGCGAGAGAGAACATTTTGATATTACCTTTTTTATCATAAGGTTATGATAATAAATAAAACAGAATGCGTAAAGGATATTATTAAAAGTCTCTGTCAAAATGAATTTCAAGATGTAGCATGGGCATCCTGCCCATGCAATCGCGGGCAGGATGCCCGCGACACGATTCAATTTATTCTTTTTCGCGGAGGATTTTTGCTCCGAGGGAGTTTAGTCTTTCTTCTATTTTTTCATAGCCGCGGTCTATGTGATAAAATCTAATAAACTTCCTTAATTCTGTTCATCACATCATCCATTGACATTTGCCTGTCAATTTGTTGAGTAAAGACAAGACGATATCCATCCGGATCGATGACAGTGATCTCTCGCACATTCCACGGCTGGTCAATGGGACCATTAGCAACCGTACATCCCTTGCTGGCAATCCTGGCAGCAAGATTATCGACCGAATCATGGGTCATTGCAAAGCTAAGACTAACGCCAATGCCTTTTTGCTCCGAGGTATGGTTTCTGTCTGCAACCAGAAGCAGATCGGCATGGCCGTGGTGGACCGGGTAGCCACCCGGATTATGTCT
>CAZMPL010000290.1:0-4747 GCA_964567805.1 uncultured Pirellulales bacterium
TCTCTCTGCGGCTTGTCAACTCGGCGTGAATCTAAAAAAATCTATGAAATCCGAAAAATCAGTGGTTGATTTTTAAACTCCAGACTAGTATATTCTGAAATTAACCGCTAACCTCGCAAAAAGAAATGTTTCAAGATGTACCGTGAAAGATAGTCTGTAAATATTTATTAGACAAGATAACAGGATAAACAGGAAATAATAATCCTGCATTTTCTGTCTAAAAATATAAGTTATTCTATTGCACAATAACTATCTACAATATAGAATACTCCCAGTGAAGATATTCGGATGTTTAGGATAAAAAGAAGGGATGGCATATGAAATTATTTATAAGTTGGTCGGGAAGCCTTAGCCGAAAATTAGGAGAAGCTTTGAGGCTATGGTTTCCTGCAGTCATACAGTCAATTAAACCCTACTTTACGCCTTCAGATATAGACAAAGGGGCTCGTTGGAATAACGAAATTGCGAAAGAGCTTGAAACTTCTGAATAATGGCACTAAGTTAAGGGAATTGGAAAACAAATATGGACAGCTACTAATATATTTGATTATAAAGTTATGCTCATGAAGATCAAAGTTATAATATTAACTATAATAACATGTGTTGCGATTACGGCAGCATTTTTTCTTTTTCTAAATTCTTCTCGTAATTCGAAGCATGAGGGGTATCTTCGCTTTATTGGTGATCGTATTACAGTCTATCTTGGTGATAATAATGTGTATCCCAAAAACCTTAAGGAATATATAACATGGGAAAAAAGTGTCACTTCAGGAGGTGACCCAAATAATGTTATTGAGTTTTTGCTTAAACAATGTGTCTGTCCTCTTACTAAACACAAACCGGGCTCTTTAGATGATGTTGATGAATGGGCAGACATTAAGATTATCCCTTATATGTCTTACTCTTTAAACGGGGAAATTATGCTTGCATATTGTCCAGCAAAAAACCATAAGGACAATCTTGTTTATGTGATAATACATAGGCCATTTAAAAATGCAACTTCGTTTATGCAATATTATGTTATGAGATCCATGTCTCAGGAAGTATTTGAAAAGAAACTTGAAGAGCAACGAATTGCTTTTATGAAAATAACAGAACAATAATAATATAAAAGGTGAGAGGGATTGGTGCGTTGTCACGCACCCTACAACTACTATTTTGAGGCGATAAGAAATTTATTTCTTGACTTTGAGTTCTTCATAGGTGGTTTGATTTTCTTTTTAAATGGATTCCCGCCTGCGCGGGAATGACAAAGTTGTGGTAGTAAACAATCTGCGAAAATCTGCGTCAATCTGTGGATAATAATATTTTGGTTGCGGCTTCGCCGCGCTGTGTAATCAGTGACGTCTGTGGCTAATATATTCTGTGAATTTTGTGCCTTTTTGTGGCTATTCTTATAAAGTAATAACAGAAATTATTCCTTGACGAATTTAGAAGTTGGAATATACTAATTTGTAAAGAGTGTTGAAACAGTGTCCTGTAGATAAATATTTAATTGATTTGTGTCGTTAGAAGGGAGAAACAATTATGAAAGTTACAAAACGTGACATTGCGGATGTAAGTCTGGTTTGGCTTGCATTTCACTTTATTCCATACGTATTTAACTATGCTGTCTATGCAATTGTGTATTTATTCCAATCCAGGCAGGCAAATACCTTCGCGACGGAAGCAAACAGTTTCTGGTTTCAGTTCCTTGTCGGCGTTGGCCAGTTCGGTGTCATGGCCGCTTTCTTCTGGTTTCTTTTGTTTAAGCGAAATCTTATACTAAACCTCCTGTTTCCCGGCTCAGAGGATAAGACTTTGGAACTGCCCGGCGATTCTACAGAAAAACTTACTGATTATTCTTTCTGGATTACAATATTCGGTTTATTCACGGCTGTTAACTCCGGTATCAAGTGCCTATCAGGAATACCAAGATGTATGGATCGAAATATCGGTGAGTTCTTTCAAAAAGTATGGAATAATGAAAGTGTAAATATTCTTGCTCTTGCCTTAGCTGTTGTCGTTATCTGGAAAGCAAAAAGTATCGCATCAATGATTAAAAATAGGATTTAGGGGATAGGTGATAGGGTTTAGTTAGTTTTTAGTTTTGAGTTAGTTAAATATTCTTTATTACATTTTTTTTATATTCTTTGCGAGCTTGGCGCCTTGGCGGGAAAACTTATTTTTGTTCTGGTTCTAATTTGCGGCAATCTGCGTTCATCTGTGGATTCAATTAGTTTTGAGTTTTTTAATTTTTGGTTTTAAGTTATGGAATGAGCTTAAGACTTACGTGCTTATACCTTATGAACCTTGTTTATAGAGTACCGGGCAGGTATCTATGTTTGGCGGGAGGGGGTCGGGGTATCTCTCCGTTTTCGGTATGTTCGGCCAGGGTCTGACTTCTTCGCCGTTTAGTATAATAACCGATGAATCAACCTGTTGAAGCTGGCCTTTGTCGAATTTGTATGAATATTCTGTGAGAGTTGTACCGGCGAATTCGGTAATCTTTATCTGTTTCGTATTGGGATCCGTCCAGAAATGATTGGGAGTGAGTTTACTAATCTGCTCGGTGAGCGAATTGCGATAGAATTGCTTCGTTTTCGGATCGTATAACCAGAAGAAAAGCCTGCCCCATTTTGCTCCGCCGTGCTGTCGAACGCCAATGTCAGTATAGCCGTCAAAGTTTATATCCAGTTTTTCAAGTTTCCACTGGACCCAGTCCAAGTATGCTTCGTCCATTTCGACGGGGATTATCTGGACGTTTTTGTGTTCCTTGTCCGAAGAAGCGCGAATCCACCCGACAATACAGTTGCCGTTTGGAGTGTCCTTTGCATTATCCGCTGCTGTAAGCTCGAAGTAATGTGTCGCAGGGCTATTATCGTTGCAGCCGGAATGAAAGAGCGATATCGATATCAAACATAATACGCAGATGAATGTAAATGTCTTAACCATATTTTTAAACCATTAAATATGACCTTATATCGCTCATATCGGAAAGTTATGAATAAAAAGATTAATTACTTAAGTCTTTTTTGTGGTTCTTTTTGAATATTTCGGTAAAATTATTAATGCAATATATAGATATAAATGAAGTGGGATTTTTTAACAGTTTTTAATAAAAAGAGTGGTATTGCTGAAAAGCGAAATTGAAAGGAGAATCTGGAAATGGCGATTATTAAAAAAAACATTAATATAATTCTGTTAAATCTCTGTATTATAACTCTAATCTGCTTTGGATTTGTATTAGCAAGACCAGGCTTCGCGGGCTCTAATGTTGGTTCTATTAATTCAACGGCAAGTCCATGGCTGGCTCAGTTTATCGGCCAGAATGTAAATGTGGAATTCAATACAAAAGATGCAGCATATACACTGGAATACAAGCTTGTAGGGATTGAACAGTCCGGAATTGTTGCAGAAAGGGCAAACAAGGTTGTATTTTACCCTTATTCTCATATATACTCTATTAAACCAAAATAAAAACAGCATGCACACAAAGTGTAAATGTCATCTAATTAAAACAGGTTGTTGTGTTTGTGCCAGTTTTAGCCTTGATGTATCAGGTAAGCGGTGTAGGCAATATATATTAGGATGAAAATACCGCCTTCCCATCTGTCGATGATGTGTTTTTTGCCTGAAAACATAACAATGAACAAAATCAGACTCGCAAGTACTGCAACGCCGATATCTATGTTGCTTTGTGGCGACAAAGAAATAGGATTTATAGAAGCGCTGATACCGAGAATTAAAAATATATTGAAGATGTTTGATCCGACAATGTTTCCAACCGCAATGTCACTGTTCTTCTTATAAGCCGCGACCGCGGATGTTGCCAGTTCCGGAAGACTTGTACCCGCCGCTACAATCGTCAGTGCGATCAAAGACTGGCTTACTCCAAGTTTTGTCGCCAGTGACACCGCGTTATCAACAACAAGTTTTGCGCCAATAAAAAGACCAACGAAACCTATAGCTACAATTATAATCGATTTTGTTAAGGTAAACTGTTTGCTTTCTGTTGCGTTATCATGGCTCTTTTCTTTTTTTCTTGCAATAAGAAAAACGTAATATAAAAAACAAGCGAAAATGATCAGTAAAATCAAGGCGTCAATTCTTGTTAATCCACGAAAATTGCTTTTTGTTATTATATAATCATTCGCCAGTAATCCGAGTATTAATGCCGCTGCCAGTGTCAGAGGTATCTCTATCCATACCGTATTTTTTGTAACAAGCAGAGGGTATATGAGCGAAGAAATACCTAAAATTACAAGGATATTGAAAATATTGCTTCCGACAATATTGCCAATCGCAATGTCAGAATTTCCCTGCGTGCTGGCAAAAATATTTACCACAAGTTCCGGCATTGATGTGCCGAACGCTACGATTGTAAGACCGACAATTAAATCGCTTATTTCGAATATTTTAGCAATGGAAGTAGCTCCCATTACGAGAAAATCTGCGCCCTTAATTAATAAAACAAAGCCTAAAATTAACAGTATATAAACCATCATAAAAGCTTTCAAAAAATATGGCTTTCAAACGTGTTCATAACGTTCCACATGGAATCATTATATTTAAGATCAAAGTAAAAGCAATGAATTTTCTATGTAGAATGTACCTGTTAATATCCAAATATGGGTGGCAGCCTCAAGCGGCAGCTTGGGAATGGCTTTGTATTTATCTTCCATCACCATCCTGAAAAAAAACAGGATGAGGATGTCACAAGTTGTTATTGGAAATTATCTTATATCATTAGAAATTGTTATAGAAC
>CAZMPL010000291.1:0-4744 GCA_964567805.1 uncultured Pirellulales bacterium
CCGCCCGCCTGCGGCGGGAAATACTAAAAACTAAATTCAAAATCTCCCTTGGAGCACGAGGGGCCTAAACAGGAGAATGAAATAATGTAAAAGCATCCGCCTTCGCCTGAAGACTACTTGTCATGGCGAAGCTATTGGGCGAAGACGGACGCCGTGATAAGAAGCCAAATGAAACAAGAATACAGAACACAGGATACAGTAGAAAAAACAAAGCCAATTTGTTACAGACCAAAAAACAGAGACATAAGAAAGGAGACAGAATGTAAAAACAAACCCAATTTACTCTTGCTGAGTTCAGCGTACCGAGTATTGCGTAACTTGCGACAGATCCGGCTTCGTCCTTTGGACTACTCCGTGACAAGAAGCTAAATGAATCAAGAATACAGAACACATGGCCACTTGGGCTCCATGGGAGAGACAGATGAGAAAACAAAGCCAAATTCTAATAACTAAATACTAATGACCGGCGACTAACGACTTTTTTGCGAAACATCCGGTTTCGCCCCTTGGGGCTACGCCGTGATAAACAAACCCAATGTTAGGATGGGTAAAATATGCGATTAGTGAAAAACTCGGTTCTCTTTCGATATAAGCCTTTTTTGTATAGGAAGTTATGTTAGTTTTTTAAGCTGGTTCACTAATCAATTTATGTTACGATTCAAGCATTTTTTTGAGTTTATCAATTTCTCCGGGTTTCATATGATAACTGTGGTTCTTGTCCGGGTACTCGTTCGATTTTATTTCTTTGCTGTACTGTTGAAATGCTTTTAAAGTTCGTTCGGCTAAATTATCATAACTTTTTGAGAATTTAGGCAGATTGCCGCGCGTCAAACCGGTTATATCAGGTGCAACTAATACCTGGCCGTCGCAGTGGGGGCCTGAGCCGCAGCTTATGACTGGAACTTCGCTGCGTTGTGTAATAATCTGAGCTACTTCAGCGGCTGTGCCTTCAAGTAATAATGAGCTTGCGCCGGCTCGTACCATTTGCTCGGAAAGATTAACAAGTTGTGCCGCCATTTCCGCGGTAGTTGCTTCTGCTTTGAAACGCCCGACCTTGCTTATGCTTTGGGGTCGTATTCCGATATGTGCCATAACCGCTATACCTGCGTCACTGACTGCTTTTATGATATCGAGCTGGGAACTTGTCGCTTCAATTTTAACCATCTGAACATTGCATTCGGTTATGAAACGGCCGGCGTTTCTTATTGCATCGGGAATCGTAACCTGGTAAGACAGGAAAGGCATATCCGCTACGAGAAATACATTCGGTGCACCTCGTCGGACTGCGCTTGTTATAGTGACCATGAAATCCATAGTGACAGGCAATGTCGAGTCGAATCCCAAAATTAACTGAGAAGCGGAGTCACCAACGATTATCATTTCGATTTCTGTTTCAGAAGCAAGCTTGGCCGTAGTGAAGTCATAACAGCTTATCGCAGCAATTTTCTGCTGTTTAAGTTTTGCTTCGTACATATCTGATATTGTCAAACGATTATTCATTTTCGTATTATAACATGAAGAATCGCAAAAGATAATACTTAATACGTTTTTTTGCAGAAGAACTAACAGTCAAATCGTGAAATTGTTAGAACTTTCAATGTCTTTAAAACGTATTTTTTATTGGACTATTAGCGCAATATTGAGGTTTTTAAAAAAGATAACATTGATAACACGGTTTTTAATAAGAAAAAGTTGATTATTATCAAAAAAATAATACTTTTTATATAAATACATATTTTTCTTTAAAGAAATTTATGCAGTTATTTCGATGAATACATATAAAGGTTCGGAAATAAAATTGTTATTATCAGCTTTTCATCACCCTCCTCCGAAGCCAGATTCTATTTTGGGATCTGGCTTTTTTTATTATATAATATAGACGTAAAATGGGGTAAGATGGAGGGATTGTGATATTGTCTGGGGCGTAATGAAATAAATATTCTTATCTAGTTTAATATTTGTGGTGATGGATGTAAAAATGAATGAATCTCTTGTTTCAAGTGCGGCATAATGTCCCTTTGATTTTTTATTGCTATAACATGATGTCCAGGAAAAACACTGATCAATTCACCATTGGTTGTGTTGTTTACCGGAATTGCACAAGCCGTGAGTATCAGGAATCCTATAAAATCAAACCTCCAATTATTAGAGATGCCCAATATTGTGACCATGTCAATTTTTTATTGCTTTAACAATGCGGTCATTATCATTGAAGTCTTTCTCGATGGTAATTTCAGAAAAACTTTGGGTATTATCCAGCAGTTCTCTGACTGATGGACCTTGCGAGTATCCAATCTCAAACATCAACGCGGCGCTGGGTTTTAAAAACAAGTCAGCTTTCTCGATGATTCTTTTGTAAATATCCAAACCATCCACACCGGCGAATAAAGCGATTCGAGGTTCGTATTCTTTTACATTTTTGTCGAGCTTTTCGTATTCGATGTCACTTATATAAGGCGGATTAGATACAATCAAATCAAATTTTCCGGTATCAAGTTGAGGTATAACAGGATCGAACAAATCGCCCGAAAGAAGTTTTATTCGTTCCTGTAAATTATACTTTTCGACATTTCGAGCGGCGATTAACAATGCCTGGTCCGAAATATCAGTCGCGATGATTTTCGCTTGAGAGAAATTTTTGGCTATTGCAACCGCGATACATCCTGAACCTGTGCATAAATCACATACTAATTGAATACCATCACGCATTCGAAGGAATTCTATCGCTCGCTGGACAAGCAATTCCGTTTCCGGGCGGGGGATAAGGCAATCTTGTGAGACTTCGATTTCAATGGAATAAAATTCAGTTTTGCCGACAAGATATGCTATAGGCTCGTTCAGTCCCGCTCGTTTTACTAAAGCATGAAGTTTTTCCAAATCATGTTTTGCTACCTGTGTATCATGATGAGTATATAATTCGATACGCTTTAATCCGAGAACGTAGGAAATAAGTAACTCCGCATGAAGACGCGGCGACTCAATCTTCCTGTCCTTTAGGTACTGAGAAATCCAGCTAAGTAATTTGTTTATTGTCCATACTTCCACGACGGGATTATATCCACAAAAAGTCCAAAAACAAGAATAAAAGAGACCTTTCATAAGATAACAGATTAAATTAAAAAACTTTTAATTTGTTTATCTTGATTATTTTAAAAAAATAATATGTAAAAATAGGCTGTTTTATAAATATTTTTGTCATAAGTCCTATAATGGCATGGATTTGTATATATTTAGTAATAGCGTAGAATTTTTCAATTGACAAAATAGGTAAAATAGGTAGAATAGGATTTTGGATATTAAAGGCAGGGATGTAATCGTTTTCTTTTTATTTAATGTAAAACTATGTGTATTTATATTAGGAGGAGGTAGAAAAGTGAAAAGTTTACAGACTTGCTTTATTACTTTAATTGTCCTATTAGCAATGGGAAGTTTTGCCCATGCGAGCACAACATTTTTTGCTGCCACTAATGATCTTGGATATATTGGTTTAGTCTGGAATAATACTGATGGTACCGGGCCATGGTTGACGTCAGCTCCACGAAATGCAAATATTTTTGTTGTTAACGATGCTCCAACATATTCTACAAATTATAACATATTAGCAAGTAACTGGTCCGAGCATAGCCCGAGCAATCAAAATGATTCATTTATGCAGTTATATGAAGACGGCAGTGCAAGTGTAACCAGTGCAAACGGAAGCTGGGATGCGACTAAAACAGTATTTACTGTTGATGTAAGCGGTGAAAATGCACCTTATCCCTATTCACGATTCTGGCAGCCTGATACAACAGGTGGTGTAGCATGGGGCGTTACTTTTACCGATTACACATACCATTTAGTAGCAACATTTGCAGCTCCAGCGGCTGTTTCAGGTGACTTTTTAATGAATACATCTGATCCGATTTCTATTACTGGATATTTTGTCGGCAAGTTTGTTGTTACTTATGATGAAGCAAAAAATCCGATTACGGATGGCGATACATACGGATTCAACATTACATTAAATAACGCCTGGGCTGATACGCTTACTTCAGGGACTATATATAATGAGTTTGGTACAGTTATTCCTGCTCCGGCAGCAATTCTTTTAGGCAGTTTCGGAGTTGGACTTGTAAACTGGCTCAGAAGAAAACGAGCAATATAATTTCATAATCATTGATTAAAATTGAAAGAGGAGCTTTTATGCTCCTCTTTTTTGTTTTAAAGTTAAAAAATTAAATATAAACTTTGTCCATCATTCTCGGGAATGGGATACATTGCCGGATGTGTTTCTGGTCAGTGAGCCAGGCAACGGTTCTTTCTATACCGAGTCCAAATCCGCCATGCGGGACGGATCCGTATTTTCGCAGGTCGAGATACCATTCGTAATTTTCCGGCTTCAAATCCTGCTCTTTCATTTTCGTGACAAGTCTGTCGTAATCATCTTCTCTGATGGAACCGCCGATTATTTCACCGAAACCGGCCGGTGCGCCGGCTGTGGCGCTGCGATTCCGGGCACGTTCGAGCCGGAGCCGGGCGGTTGGGGAGGGCGGCGGATGGCGCTAAGAATGCCTAATGCCTGATGCCTAATGCCTGATGCCTAATGCCTGACGCCCCTTCAGCGCCGCGGTGCGCCGCGTGGACCATTTCCTCAATCATGCTGTTGACCGGGACGCCTTGGATGCGATAGCCGGCATCCTCGGTGAGAAGGTCGTAGGAGCGTTTCACACCGCCGTATGTGCTGAAAGAACGGACGCTTAGCCCC
>CAZMPL010000292.1:0-3202 GCA_964567805.1 uncultured Pirellulales bacterium
TATTCTAATGTTTAATATTTGAAGAAATATGAAGATGAATTAGTATAGTGTCCACAGATTGCACTTACTTTTTTTTATTTTGGTGGTGCAAGGGACGGTACGCTCGCCGCATCTGACTGCCTGCATTCTATTTTGAAAAGGAGAGCTTATGAGAAATGGAACTTGCCCTAAATGCAACTCGAACAATGTATACGCAGCCTACGACAATGGTGGCGCACATGGTGTCAATTCGATTCCTGTATCCCCATTGGGTAGATACATAATGCTGGATAACTATGTTTGCGGCGACTGCGGCTATGTGGAGTTCTACATCTCTAACCCAACAGGAATGGAGAAGATTAAGAATAATTGGGTCAAAGTGTGAATCACGGGGGAAATGAAACAGTGTCCGGTACATTTTTAATATTAGCCGGTAGCTTTAAGCTGTAATAGATGATAAAATGATAGCTGAAAACTAATTACTAAATAGATGTTGTTGACGGGAAACCATATAATATCATGTTGGCATGAGAAGGAGAGAACGGAATGACGAAATACGAGTACAAGACCATTGAATTGAATCTTAAGGGATCTGGTTTCTTCGGACCGACGAAAGCAGAGGAATTCGAAGCCACGTTGAATGCCCAGGGAGCCCAAGGATGGCGCTACGCGGATACCGTTCTGCAAACTGGAGTCGACGGAGTAGCTTTCAGACTAAAGCTGGTCTTTGAGCGAGAACTAACATAGAGAGCGTAAAACCATGGGGAATTGAAGAGGTCCGATACATTTTCAGAACTCTGTGCCCTCTGTGTTCTCGGTGGCTAAAATAATTTTTGGTCTGATGTCTTTTGTCTATATTTAATGTATTATGGAGTATCATGAGAAATTTTATACTGTCAATCCTCATCATCCTGTTTGTCATCGGGTGTAATAAGAAACAGCCTGCGGCCAAACCAAAGGTACCTGCTCTTTCTGAAGCTAAATTAATATCAAAACAAATCATTATGGACTATTATCAACAGAATAATGCATGGCCTGACTCAACAGATAAACTTATCTTGTTTTATGAAGACAATCAAGCCAGCTACCCAGACAATGCCGATAAGATATGCCAATCATTAAAGCTTCGCCCTCTTCAAAACGGCTGCCTGGCTGTTGTATCTCATATGGATGTCAACGACAGCAATCCTACGATAAAAGTGCTGGCAAAGCGAATTGATCCAGCTGACATTCAAAGTCTCACTTGGCAAACATCAATGATTCTGTCACCATCAGGTCAGGTAGTTAATGAATCTGAATTAGATGAGAAAACATTAAAAGTGATTAAAGATGTAAATTCTTCAATAATGGAACCTATATCTGTAACAATTATAAATAATTAAAACTAACATCCGAATCCAAGAGACCCCGATGGAATTAAAACAGAGTCTGTTATGAACATTCTACCCAAAGACGATATAGGCCGGATACATTGTTTGATACACGGACTTGAAACTTTCATCTTGACCATACTCTTTGCAAATATATGGGGATTTCTTGTTGATCACTGTGAGAGTTTAATCCTATTGAATTGTGCAATAAGTCCAGCACTCGTTATAATAAGTTTCAAAGTACGCCACTTGAATAAAATGGAAGCCGCTTTTGGCCTCTTCACAGGTGTGTTGGGGATTCAATTGATCTTTATGCTTCTCCCAGCACTTAATCGCTAAAGGATATAATAAGTGAGTGACATTGAGAGGAATTGGTGCGTTTCAACGCAACCTCCCAAGGTCCCGCAAGGGATGGCTAGGCTCAAGTCCAAGGGACCTACTACTTAAAAATCTTCGTGCTTCTTCGTGAGCTTTGTGGTGTAAACATTTAAACAGCATGAGCTGACTCGCGCTAAGTAGCAAGTGCTATGCAGAGTAGCAAGCCCATCTCCCTGGGAGCCCGTGGGGCCTACTCTCTATTCACTGGATTCCCGCATGCGTGAGAATGACAAAGTCGTAATAGTGATTAAGCAGTGCCATGTCAGCCGAAACATATAAAGCCCATCTCCATTTAATATCGTATTTCGCCCCTCATGTCTCGTGACTCAAATTATATTTTGTCAATCAACTTTCTGGTACAGGAGAAACTGGTAGAGTTTGTATTTTTTGAATTCCTCGGCGGTTCTGTTTTCACTGCAGTATTTCTTCTTCAGTTTCTCGATTTTCTTCCTGTAAAGCCACTTGATAACTTTAACCGCGGCCGCATGTCTGCTTTCGGCAAGTCTTACTCCCGCATCAATCGATGGACGCATGACATTTTGAATCACATCATTCATCAAATCCATATTGGGAGCGGTCTGTTCGGTTATATCAAGGTTATCAATAAGCTTGAACGGAGCGTTTTTAATCAAATCGTTGAATCTGGTTAGTTTGTGTCCGCCGCTGAGTGCGCATTTGCCGGGGACATCTTTTTTGAAGATATCGCAAATCAGCATGTAACCATTTGGATTAAGGAGCTTATGTGTGTTCGATAATGCTTTTTCAATATCGATATACTGAAAACTCTCACAGAACTGAATCATGTCGTACTTTTTATCAGTTTGAAGGTCCTCATAAGTCGATTCGTAGATATTGGTTTTGTCACCTAATAACTGCCGAATTTTACTATTGAGGTAATTCGATGGAGACAGGCAATCAACCTTATATCCCCTATCGATGAGCAGCTTGTCGATTTGTCCCGTGCCGCATCCGACATCCAGAATAGTCTTTACGCTTTCAGGGATATGCGAAACAATAAGCTCCGCATAATCATTCTGCGCTATATGAAGATTAGTGATATCAAGTTCGAGGTCCTTCTTCCAGTAGCCGTAATGAAGATGATTCATCTTCAGAAAATAATGGCCGCAAAGATACCCTACTTCCAAACCTATCTCACGTGAGACTTCTTTTTTTGATTTATCAGTCATTTAATCCTTTATGGACATACTATCCTTGTGTTCATTTTGGAATTTGACGAACAACAAATTGAGCGTCTTATCTATTGTAGGGTGTGCTCTGCACACCATTTTTGAGTCGGTGTGCAGAGCACACCCTACAAATACTGCAAATCGGATGCTCAGTTATAAGTTAAATCCTGGGATAATTTCCAAGATATTCAGTTTTTGGAAGCTTGCCTGCAAGAGGTTTAGCATAATCCAGGAACGCCTGGGTGACTCCATTACCTTCTGCGTTGATAAATTCAGCAGGCATTGATT
>CAZMPL010000292.1:3302-4730 GCA_964567805.1 uncultured Pirellulales bacterium
AACGCCTGGGTGACTCCATTACCTTCTGCGTTGATAAATTCAGCAGGCATTGATTTTGTTTTCTCTGCTACGTTTTTCAGTTCAGTGCGGAAAAGTTCAACTTTATAATCTTTGCCGTTACCGACTCTCTTCATAGCAACAGAGCCATTATCATATTCCATAGAATATTGGACTGCATGCCTGCCGCACCATCTCGCTTCAGTAACATCGACTGAAGACTGCAAACCGGCAAAGCTTCTCTGGAGATAACCGAAAGTATCCGCTCTTACGCGTTTAATTTTCAATTTTTCTTTTACCTGACCAGAGAGGAAGTCCGCCAGTGCGCCTGTACCTGAAAGCTGGATATTACCATGTGCATCGACTTCCGCCTGTTCAGCCAGTTTCTTTGCCCATGTTTCGCCTTTCTCATCACAGATACCTTCACTAACCGCTATGACGCATCGTCCAAGTTTGCTGTAAACTTTCTGAACATCAGCGGCAAATTGATCCATCGAAATACCTCTTTCAGGCAGATAAATCAAATGCGGGCCGTCATCTTCGCGTACTTTTCCAAGAGCGCTCGCGGCTGTCAAAAATCCCGCGTGTCTTCCCATAATTACGTCAATCTTCACACCGGCTAACGCCCTGTTATCCAAATCATCGCCAATTAAAGCACATGATACGAATTTCGCCGCTGTGCCATAACCCGGGCAATGGTCGGTTACGAGAAGGTCGTTATCGACTGTTTTGGGAATGTGGAAAGAACGAATATCGAATTTCATATCGTCCGCAACTTTATTGAGAATATAAGCGGTATTGGCAGAGTCATTTCCACCAATATAGAAAAAGTAGCGAATATTGCGTTTTTCAAAAACTTTCATAATTTTAGCACAATATTCCGCATCAGGCTTGTCCCTGCTGCTTCCCAACGAAGATGAAGGTGAACCAGCTACTGTTTCGAGTGTTTTCTTAGAAAGATTGGTTAAGTCAATAAAATCGTCTTTAACCATACCTGAAACGGCGTGAACCGCACCATATATTTTTTCAATTCCAGGATGGTTCCTCGCTTCTTCGATCACACCCACTAAAGATGCGTTAATTACGCCTGTTGGACCACCTGATTGACCTACTACTGCATTAGCTTTTGGAAAATTTGCCATTTATAAAAACTCCAATTAACAACCATAACGTTAAATTATCAAAATCTTTGAAAGGATAATTATATACACAAATACCTGCCAAACAAGCATTTTCTTTGCTAAAACTGTTTTGTTAAGTTTATTTGGGAAACAAATACATAAAAATCGTTGCCGAACAGCCGGAACAGTGTAAAATACCCAATATTAAACTTTTATGGCTTGATAAAAGGATAACTGTTATTTTTTTAATGAAAAAAATTGTAACCATTCACAGAAAATATGACTTTGTCATTCCCGCGCAGGCGGGAAT
>CAZMPL010000293.1:0-4719 GCA_964567805.1 uncultured Pirellulales bacterium
AAAAAGTTAAAAAACAAAATCCGGTTGTGCATCATCTTACAAACTGGGTGACAATTTATGATTGTGCCAATATCACCAAAGTTCTTGGCGGCTCGCCGGTAATGGCTCACGCTCCAGAAGAAGTCGCGGAAATGACGGGGATTGCTTCGTCACTTGTACTGAATATCGGGACACTGACTGTGGATTTTGTCGATGCGATGAAAATAGCCTCTAAAAAAGCGAATGAAAAGAATATTCCAATTACTCTCGATGTCTGCGGAGCGGGTGCTACAAAACTGCGTGACGAGAAATGTTTTGAATTGCTTAAAGCGGCTGAAATATCAATTATTAAAGGCAACGCTTCGGAAATCGCTCGTATCAGCGGCTTATCAGTAAAAACACAGGGAGTTGATTCCGGCAGCATAAACGAAAATCTGGAAGAACTCGCCAGGAATGTTTCACAAAAATGGAATTGCACTACAGTGATTACAGGTGAAACGGATTACATTGCCGACGCGAAGCGATGTTACAAAGTAAAGAACGGCCATCCAATAATGGCTCATGTCGTTGGGACGGGCTGCATGGCCGCGTCTGTGATAGGAACTTTCGCCGCGGTCGATTCGGATTATGTTCATGCATCCGTTGCCGGTCTTGTATGCTTTGAAATCGCTGCTGAACTGGCAGCTAACAAATCACATGGACCGGGGACATTTAAAGAGCAGTTATTCGATTCGCTATACAATTTAGACAAAGCAGCAATTGAAAAAATACAGAAGGTAGAATGATGATACGCGGATATTACTTTATCACGGATTCAGCTTTGAGCAGAGCAGGCAATCTATCTGATGTCGAGCAGGCACTTAAGGCAAAGACAAGCGTTGTTCAATATCGAAACAAAACTTCCAACACACGTGAATTTTTCGAAGAAGCTATTGCTTTACGCCAGATATGTAAAAACACGACTTTCCTTATTAACGACCGTGTTGATATTGCATTAGCATGTAACGCAGACGGCGTACATCTGGGACAGAGTGACATGCCTTACAAAACCGCAAGAGAACTGCTCGGACCAGATAAAATTATTGGCTTAACTGTCCATTCTCTTGAGGATGCACTCGAAGCGCAGGAAATGGGTGCAGATTATATCGGCGCAGCTCCGATTTTCGCGACAACAACAAAAACCGATGCAGGGACACCTTTGGGAATCGAGGGCCTAAAGGAAATATGTCAAAAGGTTAAGCTGCCTGTCGTTGCAATAGGAGGAATCGATCTTTCAAATGCAAAGTCAGTTATTAACGCGGGAGCGGATTCCGTTTGTGCCATTTCCGCGGTGATAACAAAAGAAAACGTGTGTGAGGAAGTGAATAAATTCCAGGTGTTATTCACAAAATAGTATGGCAATATTTCATAATAATATTTATAATAATTAGAAATAATATCTTTGAACTTTTGCCCTCTGTGGCTCCAAAATATTGAAACTGTAGGAGAAAAAATGAATAAAATCAAGTGGGACAAAAAATTATCAACTGGTATCAAATCGATTGATTTTGAACATAAAATGCTTATTGAGCGGCTTAACGCAGTGACAGAAGCAATAGAAAAGCATCTTGACGAAGGGACAATTGCAAAGACACTCGATTTCCTGCTTGATTATACGAACTTTCATTTTTCAAACGAAGAGAAATTTATCATTGATAACGGTTGCCCGGGACTTGAATTGCAGCAAAAACAACACGCCGAATTCAGGGAATCAGCCCATCAGATTATTCTCAACTTCCAGCAGGATGGAGCAGATAAGAACATAGCATCGGATATACACAACCTCCTCTTTACCTGGCTCAAAAAACATATAATGGAAGTTGACCTTAAACTCGCACAATATGTAAAAGAATAAACTGTCCACAAAGTGTGCTTCGAAAAGAACAGCATGGGCTGAAGCCCATCCTACGCAACTGACCTATTTCGTCTTTGTCATGCTGAACAAAGTGAAGCATTGCTACTCTGCGTAGTAGCCTACGCTACGAAGCATGAGCTGGCTATAGAATAAGAAGTTACGAACGATAAATATTTTATATTCTCAAGCCAGATCCTTCGTTTTCCCTTAGAGGTACCTTACGGCACGCTCAGGTCCCTCGGACTCCTTGCGGAGATGACAAACATTCTTCACTATTTTCACTTTGACACCTCCACTGCTATATGTTATCATATGAATAGTATGATAAAAGTATGAGAGATAAAATAAAAGTGAGATTATAAATGAAAAATCAATCTCCTGGAAAAATAAGCAAACATTTGATAATTTTCCTTACAGCTATTTCCATAATATTCGTTTGGATAATCTCATACCAGATTTACAATCATCATAAAAATCTACAATTCAATGAAAATATCGTACGTGAAGCGTTAGCAAAACAATTAAATAAAAATCCAGAAGATATTTATTCGAATGATTATACCAATGCAAACGAATTGAACCTTAGACAATCAAAAATTACAAACTTAAAACCGCTTGAAAAACTAATTAATTTACAGTCTCTTAATCTTAATTACATCCAACCAACCAGCTTAAAATCTCTTGCAAAGTTAACAAAACTCCAGGAATTAAACATTCAGGGATTAGGAGCTCTTTATGAAGAAAAGTCAAAATTGAATATAGTACTGGAAAAATTACACCTTATTAATTCTTCGAGAAAAAAAATAATTGATGTTTCACCTATTAAGAATCTTACAAATCTTCGTTATCTTGGCCTTAGTGAAAGTAATGTAAAAAGCTTGAAACCTTTGGAGTCTCTTACAAACCTGAAAGAACTTCACCTAATGAACATTAACTTTTTAAACGGATTCGTTTGTGATATTACACCATTGGCAAGCCTTACAAAACTGGAACAACTTAACCTTACGATGGTGCAAACAAGTGATATAACAGCTCTTTCAAACCTTACACAACTCAGAACTCTTCTTCTTATAAGTAATGAAAAACTCGATGATATCAGATCATTATCAAATCTGACTAATCTTCGCTGGCTTGATATTGGTTTCACACAAATTGATAATATTGATTCATTAAACAATCTCACAAACCTCAAATTCCTTGATATTAGAAAAACGAAAGTCAATGACATTTCGCCGCTTAAAAATCTTACAAAACTCCAAACTCTTCAACTGGATAATACACCTGTTTCCAGCCTTGAGCCATTGCATCATATGACAGAGCTTAAAACTCTTGAGATAAAAAACTGTGTAAATATAGCTGATATACAAGTTGAGAATTTACAAAAAGCCATACCAGATGTAAATATAGTTAGATAAAAATACAATTCTTTTACAACACTTTCCATTTTAATTTATAAATCTTTTACACATTTATAAGAGGGACATTATGCCGAAAACAATTCAAGTACAATCAAAGTCTATCGACAAAGCATCAAACATTTATTCAGAACTTCGACAGAAGAAACCTATCACTAAAAAAGACCTGAAAAACTATATCAAAGTTTTTCTTGGAGTGAATGTGCCGGACAGGAAAATCTGTGCCGAACATTACAGCCCGATGGATTATCTTTGGTATGCTTTTCGAGATGTGGCATGGGCTTCCAGCCCATGCAAGCATGGCCAGGATGGCCATGCCACGAATACGGATGCAATCGTCTGGGCGAATCGTGCCGGCGGAAAGACGGAAATTGCAGCTATTGCTACACTTTTGGATTGTATTTTCAAACCCAAATGCCAGGTAAGAATTCTTGCCGGGTCAGGTGAGCAGGCTTCGAGGATGTATGATTATTTGATTGATTTTCTTTATCGCGGCTTCGAGGATTTTCTTGCTAAACCGCCGTTAAAAACAAAGTGCGTCTTCAAAAACGGCTCATCAACTGAAGTTCTGACGCAATCAGCAAGAAGTGTTCGCGGCCAACATATACAGAAATTGCGTTGTGATGAAGTCGAGCTTTTCGAGGAAGAAGTTTATAACGCCGCGAAGTTTACAACACAAAGCAAAAATGGAATTATCGCGGGAATGGAAATGATAAGTACAATGCATCAGCCGTACGGACTTATGCAGAAAATCGTTACTTCCGGAATGCAGTACGGCACACCAATTTTCAAATGGTGTATCTGGGAGACAATCGAAAAATGTGTCGAGAGGAATTGTTCGCAATGCCCCTTAGCGCAGGATTGCCAGGGAAAAGCGAAAAACGCCGCAGGCTATTTGAGTATTGACGATTGCATAACACAAATGCGGCGGGCGAGCAGAGCGGGTTGGGAAGCGGAGATGCTCTGCAAAAGACCTTCACGTGAAAATGTAGTATTCGATGAATTCGACCCGGCGATACATGTAAAGGACATAGCATTTAATCCGTGTTTGCCTTTGTACCGCTCGCTTGATTTTGGCTTTGTTAATCCGTTTGTCTGCTTGTGGATACAGGTCGGCGAGGATGGAACTATCTTCGTTATCGATGAATATATTCGCAACAGAGCGACGATAAATATTCATGCAGATGAGTTGAAGAAAAGAACTCCGATAAGTGAGGAAAAAATGGCCGGAACTTTTTGCGACCCGGCTGGACAAAGCGTAAACGATGTAACCGGAACAAGTACAGTTCGCGAACTTCGTTCGCACGGGATAGAAGTTCGATTCAGAAAAAGTGGAATTCTGGAAGGAATCGAACTCATCCGAAGAGCAGTACGGGCAGGCGATGGAACAAGCACGCTGGTTATTTCGCCAAAATGCAAATTCCTGATAGA
>CAZMPL010000294.1:0-4710 GCA_964567805.1 uncultured Pirellulales bacterium
TGCCAGAAGTGTCTTCAACTGCTTGTCACGAATGACTTCCTGCGCAAGCAATATTGCAGGTTCAATTATTCGGTGTTCTTCGTCGCCGAATTGACCACTTTCACCAGCGTGTGGGTTCAGAGCGGCAACTCCAATTTTGGGATTTTCAATTCCGAAGTATTGTTTCAAAGCATCGTTGAGCAAATCTATCGGCTCGAAAACACAACCTATGGTGAACTTATTCCTTACGTCAAATAACCCAACATGAATCGTTGCGAGAGCCATCTTGATCGGCCCGCCAACGAATATCATGGCTTTGCGGGGAGATTTACATTGATCCGCAAGCAACTCGGTATGACCGGGCCATTTAGCACCGGCTAATTTCCAGCTTGTCTTACTAATCGGCGCGGTGACTATAGCATCAATTATACCGGAACGAGCCGCTTCGATTGCATCGAGGCAAAATTGCAGGGAAGCATCTCCAGCCTGCTCACTCGGACTTCTTATCCATGCGGGAATTGAAAATTCATCGTAATCCGCGACGACGACTTTATGAGGATAATCTCTGCTGATTTTTTCGTGCTGATGCCTGCCCCAGAATGGTTCGATTTCAGCTTTATCGGCGGCGTAACATAACTGTTCGTTCAATCCGAAAACAATGAACTTGGCAGATTTGCGAACAACAGGGTCAGCCAGGGCTTTCACAATAATTTCCGGACCAATTCCGGCGGCATCACCCATCGTGATACCTATGACCATTTGCTCTGATATCGAATTATTCCCGTTATTTTTCATTATTCAAGCATTTCTATTTAAAAACCTAACTCTCTAAGTTTTTCGGCTGTTAAATTACCCTTCTGAGGTAAAATTAACTCAAGCTGTTTTTTCACGGCCTTTATTATAATATCCGTTTCGATATTAACAAGTTCGCCGGTTTTTGATATGCCAAGAGTGGTATTTTTCAAAGTTTGAGGTATTACCGCAACATGAAAGCTGTTTTTATCCAGATTCCAAATCGTTAAGGAAATCCCGTCAATAGCTACGGAGCCTTTTTCAACCATAGAACTGATTAGCTCGGAATCAGCGGAAAATTTAAAATCCGCAAATTCTCCTTTTTTTTCAATTTTTTCGATTTTTGCGGTACCATCAACATGCCCCAATACAAAATGACCTCCGAATCGAGCATTCGGACTCATAGCCCGTTCGATATTTACTTTAGAGGCAATTTGAAGTTTTTTAAGCGAAGTTTTCGATAATGTTTCGCCGCTAACGTCAAAGTCCGCAAATTCACCATCGATTCTGGATACAGTCAGACATACGCCGTTTATGGCAATACTATCGCCTATACGGCTTTCCCGGGCTATTTCGCCGAGATTCATAGAAATAATCATAGTATCATTACTTCGTCGAATCGACCTTACAGAACAGATTTTTTCAATAATTCCAGTAAACATAAAAACCTATTTAGAATAATTTCTTTTTAGTATTGAAAATATTCGATTAAAAGTTAGAATTGATTATAGTTTAAAGAATGGAATTTTCAACAATCAAAATGACAAGGGAGTCAGATTATGAACACTCTTTGGCTCAAAATCGCAAGCGGCGTCATAGGAATTTTAATAATTATTATTCTGGTAAGCATGTTTATGCCGGGTGGTGATAAGGAAAAAACCGCACCGCCGATAACGGATAATAATTTACCCTCAAATTTCTGGGCTCAGACAGAAAATGAGAATGATGCGAACAATTCGCGAGGTAATATCCAAAAACCTAATGAACCGGTACAATCCAACAATAACGCAACACCCGTACCGGTAGAACCTCAAATCATTCCGGGACAGCCCAAAACGACAGAGATGACAATTTATGTCAAAAAACCTAATAGTTCCGAACAAGCTGAAGCGGAAAAACAATTAAACTTTGCGGAAACCAGCTTCGAAGTAGGTCGATTGCCCGGGGCAAGTTACAAAACTGCAGTTGATGCGGCAAGAGGAGTTATTGAGAGATGGCCTGACAGTATTTATGCTTTTAATGCAAAACTTATGCTTGCAAAAGTGCCGGAACGCTACCAGCAGCAATATAAGATTACTGCTGACGAATTGAGTACAAACATGTTTAGTCAACCAAAAGCAGGTACCATACCAGTTAAAATTACATTCGAGGTTCGTTCGTAAATGCAAAATAAAAATCCCGTTTCGAATATTCCCGTTATTGCCATAACCGCAACTTGTCTTCCGGAAGCATGGGAAAAAGCCGTTTTAGCCGTATGGGATAATGGTTTCAGTATAAAAACTCAGTATGACAAACCAAGTGACCCGCCAAGTAAAGATGCAACTGTAATGATTGAAGTGAGTACACCTTTTTGTGAGCCGCGAATTCATAAAAATTTCCCCGGCGGCCCGGAAGAGCTGGAGTCTTACAGGCAGGAAGTAGTTAATGGAATTCACGACCATTGGATTGATCCTGCGGCGGGAAAATGGACCTACACATATCACGAAAGATTATTTTCTTATAATCCAGTCGAAGATATTCGTGACGCAAACACACCTAAGCCGTTCAACAGCGTCGATCAAATACAATATGTAATAGATTGCCTTTCCAAATCAGGCCACAGCCGCAGAGCACAGGCGATTACCTGGATGCCGACCGCCGACCCTCAAACTGATGACCCGCCATGCTTACAAAGAATCTGGTGCAGACTTTTACCGAACGATAATGGTGAATGGACTCTGAATATGAATACGCATTGGCGCAGCAGAGACCTTTATAAAGCATGGTTTATGAATGCTTATGCACTCACGGACCTACAAAAACAAATGGCTGAAGCAATATCCCAAAACAGAGGTGAAACTGTTCATGTCGGAAGATACGTAGATATAAGTGATTCATTACATATCTACGGCAGCTATTTCAAGGATGTAGTACCCGAGATTGAGAAAATGCGAAAAAGTTCTTTTCGTGATAGAGCATGGGAATCCACTCATCCGGCATTCGAGATGATGACAACCGAAACAAGAGAAAAGCTGGCTCAGGACCCGGACTGGTTTGCGAGAGCAAGAGGTTAGACTTCTCAAATTTCAAATCCTGAAATTCAAGGAACAATAATAATGGCACTAAAGGTAAATGGTGAAATAATTGATGATTTGGCTATTACGGAGGAAGCCAATCGCCTCAGGCCGCAGTATGAAAAAACATTCAAAAATATGGATTCAAAGGAAAGAGAAACGCAATTACTCGAATGGTCAAAAGAAAACCTGATTGAAAAAACTTTACTTCAGCAGGAAATAATTAAAAACGAACCTGAAATACCTCAGGCAACTCTTGAAGTAGTTCTCAGAAACCTGAAAAAAGAATGCAAGAAACAAACTGAGTTATACAAAGATTTCGGAGTCGAAGACGATGAAAATCTCCTGAAAAAACTTGAAATAATTATTCGCACACAGCAAAAACTTGAGAAGCTTCATAATGAAGCAAAAAACCCGACAAACGAAGATATAAAAAAATACTACGAGGAAAATAAAGATAAATTCAGACAATCCGAGACTGTCAGAGTTGCACATATAGTTAAATATTACGGCTGGAAATGCGACGAAGCAACCGCGTATAAAACTATCTGCCAGGCATACGAGGAAATACAAAAAGGTTCGTCTTTCGAATTTGTTGTCGATAAACATACCGACTGTACTGATTTGGGAGGAGATATCGGCTATATACGAAAAGGACAAATGGTCGAAGAATTCGACGATATTGTTTTCAATCTCGGAATCGGGCAGGTAAGTAATATTTTCAGAACACGTTACGGTTTTCATATAGCGAAAGTCTATGACAGAAAACCTTCCTATATACCAGAAATTGAACAGGTTAAAGAGCAAATTCTGGAACTCCTGAAAAAACAATTCAAAAGCCAGAAAGTTTATGATTATTTGGATGAACTGAAAAATAAAGCCCATATTGAAGAAGTTCAACAATAATCACATCTCATTTTTATAAACCACAAGCAATAATGTTAAGATAGAAAATTATTACAATTCCCATTTGGCAATTTAGGAATTATGACTTAGACTTTATATGGAGAGAATGCAGGAAAGAGCAAAAACAATAAAGCTTCCATTGGAGGAGATGGGAGCTTATAACAGACCTATTTTGGGGGGGGTTGTATAAGTTTCTTTCCGAGTTGGCCTCTGCATATTATTTGCAGAGGCCTTTTTTATTTAATTTTATTTAATATTTTTATTTTTTTCTTTGACACTCTATATGTAGTCGTTAAAATCAGCTTAATGACTATATAATGCGGTGTCGATTTTTTAGACTGAAAGGAGGCACGTCTTGTGAATCGTATTATGGGATTCCGTTATAGGTAACGGGAACATATCGATTGATGAATAATCCGAGACGAGTTTTAAAATGAGATGCCCCTTTTGCAAGGAAGATCAGGACAGGGTCATTGATTCGCGTTCGAGCGATAATGGAAGAACAATTAGACGCCGCAGACAATGCCTGGCTTGCGAAAGGCGATTCACAACTTATGAAAAGGTAAACGAAACTTTTAGACTTTTTGTTGTCAAGAAGGACAACACACGAGTTCCTTATGACAGGGACAAAGTGATAAGCGGATTGCAGAAAGCCTGCTATAAAAGGACAATTACAGCGGAGCAAATTCAGCAAATCGCCGATAAAGTTGAAGAAAGTATTTTTAGAAATTTCGATAAGGAAGTTTCATCTTCTTTCGTA